>CANMWW010000391.1 GCA_947500965.1 Alphaproteobacteria bacterium | reverse complement strand
GGAGGTTGCGCGCGATGTCCTGCGCGGCGCTCGTCACCATGAAGCCCATGCGGAAGGCGAGGCCCGTCAGCGTGATCACCGCGATCACGATGCCGACCGCGGCGCAGATCGCGCCGACCGCGAGCGCGCTGCGTCCGCCCTCGAGGAAGGCGTCGAAGAGCTGGCGCGGCGTCATGCGGTGCATCGGGTTGACGAGACCGATGACGATGCAGGCCGTGATGCCGCAGAACGCCGCCATGTACGGCGTGTAGCCGCTGAACAGGACGTAGAGCAGGACGCCCAGCGGGATCGCCGAGGGCCAGCCGCGGCGCAGCACGTCACCGAGGCGCGGGATGTCCTCGGCCTTCTCGCCGCTGAGCCCGAGGCGCTTGGCCTCGAAATGCACGATCACCAGCACGCCCAGGTAGTGCATGAGCGCGGGCACCGTCGCGGCGAGCGCGATCGTGGAGTAGGGCAGCGCCAGGTACTCGGCCATGATGAAGGCGGCGGCGCCCATGATCGGCGGCGTCACCTGGCCGCCCGCGCTGGCCGCGGCCTCGACGCCGCCGGCGAAATGGCCGGGATAGCCGAGGCGCTTCATGTTGGGGATGGTCAGCGAGCCCGTCGAGACGACGTTGGCGACCGCGGAGCCGGAAATCGTGCCGAACAGCGCGGAGGACACGACCGAGACCTTCGCCGGCCCGCCGACGTAGCGGCCCGCGACCACGGTCGACAGGTCCACGAAGAGCCTGCCCAGGCCCATCTTCTGCGCCACCGCGCCGAACAGCACGAAGTGGAAGACGACGGTCGAGACGACCCAGAGCGGGATCCCGAATATGCCCTCGGCGGGGAAGTAGACGTTGTTGACGAACTGGCCCCAGTGCACGCCCGGGTGCTTGAGGATGTCGAGCGGCATGTAGGGCCCGAACAGCGCGAAGACGACGAAGACCATGACGATGATCGGCAGGACCCATCCGATCACCCGGCGCGTCGCCTCGAGGACGATCGCGATCAGCGCGGTGCCGAGGACGATGTCGATCGTCGCGGGGTCGCCCTGGCGCATCGCCTGCTCGGCGAGGCGCACGCGATGGCCCAGGATCGTGAAGTCGAAGCCTTCCCAGGAGTATCCGATCCACAGCGCCGAGGCCGCGCCGACGAGGCCGAGCGCCCAGTCCGAGAGCGGCACGCCGGCGATCGCGAGGCGCGCGGGCCCGCCGCGCGCCGTGCGCGGGAAGAGGATGAACAGCGCGACGAGGACACCGGAGATGTGGATCCCCATGTGCCAGTAGTCGACGGGGATGCCCGTGCCGGCCGTGACGTAGTGGTAGATCGCGAAGAGGACGAGGCCGAGCGCCAGGACCCGCGACAGCCCGGGCGAGAGTTGGCGCGCCGGCCGCTCCGCCTCGAACTCCTCCTCGATCTGCTTCGCGCGCTTCTCGTCGATCGGCTGTTCTGCGGCTGTCATCTGTCCCGTCCTTCAAAGGAAAGGGCCGGCGCTCTCGCCGAGGCCGGCCCCCGTCCGCTGCCTCGTGGCAGCCTTACTTGACGACGCCCTTCTCCTTGTAGAAGCGCTCGGCGCCGGGATGCAGCGGCGTGTTCACCGCCTTGAGCGCCGAGGCGAGCTGGATGTCGCGCGCCTTGGCGTGGCCGGCGTCGAAGAGCCTGCGCGAGTTGTCGTTCCACAGCGCCTTGGTGACGTCGTAGACGAGGTCGTCGGCGACGCCCGCGCCGACCACCCACTGGGCGCCGACCGCGACGGTCTTGATCTCCTTCGACTGGCCCTCGTAGGTGCCGGCCTTGATCGTGTCCTCGTAGTAGTAGGGCACCGCCTTGAGGAAGGCCGCGCGCTCCTCGGCCGAGAGCTCGTAGAGCTCCATGCCCTTGGTCGCCGCGAGCTGCGAGATCGCCGCCAGCGGCGTGCCGCCGACGATGAAGAACGCGTCGAGCTGGCCGTCCGCCATGCGGTCGGCGCTCTGCTGCGGGTTCAGCTCCGAGGCCTGGATGTCCGACTTCGAGATCCCGTAGAGCTTGAGCAGCTCGAGGACGACGACCTGGGTGCCCGAGCCGGCCTGGAAGATGCTCACGCGCTTGCCGCGGAGGTCCTTGATGCCGCCGAGCTTGCCGCCCTTCGGCAGGACGAGGTGCATGTGCTCGGGGAAGAGGTTCGCGATGACGCGCAGCTTGTCGAACTTGCGGTCGAAGCGGCCCTGGCCGTTGAACGCCTGGAAGACGATGTCGGCGGCGGCGAGGCCGGATTCCATCTGGCCGCCCTGCACGCCGGTCACGTTCGCGACCGAGGCGTTGGTCGTCTGCGCGATGGCGACGAGGCCGGGGACGCCGCAGGCGCCGCCCTGGTCGCAGGGCGTCGAGCCCGGCGGGGCCGAGATCGCGTTGGCGAGCAGGCCGCCGATCGGGAAGTAGGTGCCGCCGGCACCGCCGGTGCCGATGCGGAAGAACTTCATGTCCTGCGCGCTCGCGGGCACGCGGGTGGCGAGGGTGGCGGCGGCGGCGATCGCGCCGAGGCCGAAGCTGCGACGAAGCATGTGTCCTCCTGTCCTGCGACCCGCTGGGGCCGCGCGTTTGAAGCGCGGATGTTAGGCGCAGGATGCGCGGGCGGGCCAGTCAAATCCCCGGCCCTGCAGCCGCGACCGCGGCCGCGAACCAGCTTGCGACGACCTCGGGTCGCGTGATCGCGGAGCCGACGACGACCGCATGCGCGCCGGCGCGCATCGCCTCGGCCGCGAGCGCGGGCGTGTTGAATCTTCCCTCCGCGAAGACCGGCGCGCCAAGCTCCGCGCAGGCCGCGCGCAGGAAGGTCAGGTCCGGTTCCTCTGGCGGCGCGCCCGGTCCCGCGTAGCCGGACATCGTGGTCGCCACGACGTCCGCGCCGGCGGCCAGCGCGGCGCGCGCCTCTTCGAGGGTCGCGCAATCCGCCATCGCGAGCGCGCCTGCGCCATGGACCGCGGCGGCGAGTTCCGCGACGGAAGCCGGACGCGACCGCGCGGTCGCGTCGAAGGCGACGATCCCGGCGCCCGCCTCGGCGAGCGCCCGCGCATCGTCGGGAAAGGGCGTGATGCGCACCGGATGGCCGTCGAGGTCGCGCTTCACGAGGCCGATCACCGGCAGCGCCACCGCGGCGCGGACCGCGCGCAGGTTCGCGATACCCTCGATGCGCAGGCCGCGCGCGCCGCCCGCCGCGACCGCGCGGGCGAAGAGCGCGACGAGCTCCGGGGCGTCGAACGCGCCGCCCGGCACCGGCTGGCACGAGGCGACCAGCGCGCCGCGCAGCTCGGCGAGGACGGGATGCGACGAGCCAGCGCCGGCGGGTCCTGCTTCCATGCGTCGAACCTAGCCTCGCCATCGCCCCATGGCGATGCGCGCGGCGGGACGCGCTTGTCCGTGCCCATTGGATCGACGCACGCGAGGAAGGGGGAACATGACGCATCTGGGCATCGTCACGTGGAACAGGCGCCGACATCGCCGCGCAGTTCGCCGCGCTCCTTCCGGCCGGCACACGATACCGCGCGCGTCCGCCGCGCTCGATGCGACATGCCGCGACAGAAGCGAGGCGATCCTCTTCGCCTGCACCGGCGCCTTCCCCG
>CANMWW010000390.1 GCA_947500965.1 Alphaproteobacteria bacterium | reverse complement strand
GCCGCCGGTGAAGTGCAGGCTCTCGTCGTAGCGGTCCTGCGCGCCGCACACCGCGACGATCGCCTTGAGCGCGGGTGGCCGCCGCATCGCCGCCTGGATCGCCGCGAAGGCGCCCCAGGACTTGCCGAACAGCGCGACGGCCCCGCTGCACCAGGGCTGCGCCGCGATCCAGGCGACCATCTCGCAGGCGTCGTCCTGCTCGCGCGCCTGGAATTCCTGCGCGAGGACGCCGTCGCTGTCGCCGGAGCCGTGCATGTCGACGCGCAGCGCCGCGTAGCCGCGCGCCGCGAGCCAGGCGTGGATGGGCTCGTCGCGCGGCCGCGTCGCGTCGCGCTTGCGGTAGGGCATGTACTCGACGACCGCGGGCGCGGGCCGCGCGCGCGCGCCGGGGGGAAGCCAGAGCCGCGCGGCGAGGCGACGTCCGTCGGCGAGCGGGATCCAGAGGTTCTCGACCGCCTCGAAGGCGGGATCCGCGCCCGCGCTCATGTCCGGTAGGCCGGCTCCTCGCGGTCGAGCACGCGTCGCCAGGCGTCGAGCAGGAAGCGTCCCTCCAGCTTGTCGCTCCATGTGCCGCGGTAGTTCCAGCGCAGCGCGTCGGGCTGCCTGCGCAGCTGCTGGCCCGTCCACATCGCCATCAGCTGGTACTGGCAGGTCTGCTCGACGACGAGCAGCTCGTGGAACGCGTCTGCCACGGTCGGCCCCACGGACAGGATGCCGTGGTTCGCCATCACCATGACCGTCTTGTCGCCGAGCGCCTCCGCGAGGCGGAAGCCCTCCTCGAGGCCGCCGGCAGGGCCGGTCATCGCGTCGTCGTAGGCGACGCGGTCGTTGACGATCAGGTTGTTGTGGTGGGCAAGGGCGAGGCGCCCGTTCTCGATCAGCGACAGCGCCGTGGTGTGCGGCGGATGCAGGTGCAGGACGCAGCGCGCGTCCGGCCGCGCCTTGTGGATCGGCGCGTGGATGTGGAAGGCGACGGGGCGCACCACGCCCTCGCCGCGCACCACCCGGCCGTCGTGGTCGACGACGATCAGGCTGGAGGCCGTGATCTCCTGGAACAGCATGCCGCGCGGGTTGAGCAGGTAGAGCTCGTCGCCCGGCAGCATCAGGCTGAAATGGTTGCCGATGCCGTTGTTGAGGCCGAGGCGCTGGCTCACCCTGAACGCCGCCGCCAGGTCGCGCCTGAGCTCGGCCTCCACCGCGTCGCCGAGCCTGCCGTCCTCGATGCCCTTGCCGTCGATGCCGCCCATCTTCCCCCTCCGGTCGCTGGTCCCGATCCTAGTTCAACGCGCCGCGTCGCGCAGCGAGCGGCGCAGCGCCTGCGTCGCCGCGTCGTCGAGGCGCGGGCCGCCCGGCGCCGCGATGGCGACCACGCCGTAGTCGCGCCGCGCGCCCTCGATCGTGACGCGGCCGAGCCGCAGGTCCTCGAGCACGGCCGCCGGGTCGCGGTCGAGCGGGTCGCCCCAGCCGCCGCCGCTCGCGAGCACGTGGCGGAACACGTCGCCGCGGCGCATCGCCACGGGCTCGGTCACGAGCACGGGCAGCACGCGCGCCCCTGGCGTGCCGGGATTGAGGACGGAGAGCGAGCCGCTGCCCGGTCGCCCGCCGGCGAGGCCATGCGGCGGGAAGCGGCGCTTGTCGGAGCGCACGGTGAGCGTCGCCTCGTCGGCGAGCAGGCGGAACTCGCGCTCGATCGCGAGCCCGCCGCGATGGCGGCCCGGCCCGCCGCTGTCGGCGACGAAGCCGTAGCGCTCGACGCTGATCGGGTACTCTGCCTCGATCGACTCCACCGGGACATTCGACTGGTTGGCGCCGAGATGCGCGACCGCGTCCTGGCCGTCGCGCGCCATGCTCCCGCCCCAGGCGCCCATGATGGTCTCGACGAAGATGAAGGGCCGCCCCTCGTGCCGCCCGCCGATCGTCGGCAGCGTCGAGCCGCCGCTGCCATCCGCGGGCACGCGGTCGGGCAGCGCCTGGGCGAGCGCGCCCATCAGGCAGTCCATCATCCGGAAGCCGGTGATGCCGCGCGCACCGCAGGCCGCGGGCGGCCGCGGGTTGACGATCGTGCCCGGCGGCGCGACGACGCGGATCGGGCGCGTGAAGCCCTGCGCGTTGGGTATGTCGGGCGAGAGCACCGAGCGGATCGCGGCCCAGGACGCGGCGTTGGTGAAGGGCACGGGCGAGTTGATGCCCGCGCGCACCTCGGGCGAGGTGCCCGTCCAGTCGACGACGATCTCGTCGCCGCGCACGGTCAGCGCGACGCGGAACGGGATCGGCTCCGGCGCGTCGCCCAGGCCGTCGATGTGGTTCTCGAAGCGCCACGTGCCGTCCGGGATGTCGGCGATCTCGGCGCGCGCCAGGCGCTCCGCGTGGTCGTGGATCTCCTCGCAGGCCGCGCGGAAGCGCCCGGGTTCCCAGCGCGCGAAGAGCCGGGCGAACTCGCGCTCGCCGACGAGGCAGGCGGCGAGCTGCGCCTTGACGTCGCCCAGCACCTTGTCCGGCACCCGCACGTTGGCGGCGAGGATGTCCCAGATCGCGGCGTTCTCGCGCCCGGCGTCGAAGAGCTTCAGCAGCGGCAGGCGCAGCCCCTCCTGGAAGATCTCGGTCGAGCCGATCGAGTTGCTGCCGGGCACGATGCCGCCGATGTCGTTCTGGTGCGCGACCGTCGTCGCCCAGCCCTCGAGCCTGCCGGACACGAAGATCGGGCGCACGATGTAGATGTCGGGCAGGTGCTGGCCGGCGGCGAGGTAGGGGTCGTTGAAGATGTAGACGTCGCCCTCCGCGACGCGCGCGCCCTGCGTGGCCAGCAGGTTGCGCATCGCGTCGTGGAAGCTGCCGAGATGCAGGGGCGTGGTCGCGCCCTGGGCCAGCGTGCGGCCCTGCGCGTCGCAGATAGCGGTCGAGTAGTCGATCGCGTCGCGCACGATGCTCGAGCACGAGGTGCGCATGACGATGATCGCGAGCTCGTCGGCGATCGTCTCGAAGGCGCTCCGGAGCACCTCCAGCTCGAAGGCGGAGACGCGCGCGCTCATGCCGGCTGCTCCGCGAGCTCGATCACGATGTTGCCGTGCGCGTCGAGCCATGCCGTGGCGTCGGGCGGCACGACGGTGGTGCCCTCGTAGTCCTCCACCACCAGCGGTCCCTGGCGCGGCGACGCGCAGAGCGCGGCGCGACCGGCGACCGGCGTGTCCACATGCCCGTGCACGGGGCCGAAATAGGCGTGGCGCGTGCCGCCATCCGGTGCCTGCGCGTCCAGGCGCGGCGGCGAGGCCGCCTGCGCGACCTGGCCCTCGCCCGCGAGCGTCGCCGTGACCTCGATCGCGACGATCTCGACGCCGAAGCCGAGCCTGAGGCCGTAGCTGCGCGCGTGCTCCTCCTCGAAGCGCAGCGCGAGCGCGGCGATCGAGGCGGCGTCCGGCGTGCCCGTGTCCACCTCGACGGGAAGCTCGAAGGCCTGCCCCACGTAGCGCATCGCCGCGATCCGGCGGATGCCGGCCTCGTCGCGTCGCGCGGCGAGGCGCTCGACCACCCGCGCCTCGAGTTCGTCGAGCGCCGCTGCAAGGTCGGCGGGCGCGAGCGCGTCG
>CANMWW010000389.1 GCA_947500965.1 Alphaproteobacteria bacterium | reverse complement strand
CGCGCTTCGACGCGGAGATCAAGATCAGCAACTGAAGACCGCCCGGCCGGGAGCGGACCGACCTTGCGCCACGCATCCGTCCTGATCTGGCTCGCCGCCGGATGGGCCGGCTTCGCCCTCCTGCCCTGGTACGGGCTGGAGGACGGGATCATGCGCACGCCGGTCCGCTACTGGCTCGGCGGCGAGGCCGGGACCGGCCTCGCGCAGGCACTGCTGCATGGCCGCTGGTGGCTCCTGCCGCTGGCGGCCAGCCTCGCCGCGCCGCTCCTGGTCCTGCGACGCGAGCGCGACGACCCGCGCATGGCGCTCCTGCTCGTCGTCGCCGGCGCGGCGGGCATGGCCTGGCTCGCCATCCAGGGCTTCGCCCTCACCCATCGCGGCTGGAACTGGACCTGGCTCGGCTCGGTCCTCGGCCCGACCTCCCAGCGCCAGTTCGGCATGGGATGGGGGGCGGCGCTGACCGCGACCTCCCTCCTCTTCGTCATGACGACCGGCCTCGCCAGGCGCGGCGCCATGCGCGGGGACGAGTTCGTTACCGGCGCGATCGGCCTCGTCGTGGCGACCGTCGGCCTCTTCGTGTTCTGGCCCGTCATCGAGGTGCTGTTCGAGGCGGCGATCGCGCCCGGCGGCGGCTATGGCGTGGCCCCGCTCGCCGAGCGCCTTACCACCCGCACGATCTGGGGCCTCGGCTGCTTCATCGGCGAGCGCTCCTGCGGCGTGCTGTGGAACTCGGTGCTGCTGGCGTCGATCGTCGGGGTGACCACGACCGCGCTCGGCCTCGCCTTCGCCCTGCTGGCGCAGCGGACCGCCTTCCCGGCCAAGCCCCTGCTCAAGCTCGTCGCGGTGCTGCCGGTCATCACGCCGCCCTTCGTCATCGGCCTCGCCATCATCCTGCTCTTCGGCCGCAACGGCGCGGTGACGCTGTTCCTCGAGAGCGCCTTCGGCATCCCGCCCACGCGCTGGATCTATGGCCTCCCCGGCCTCGTCCTCGTGCAGACCCTGGCCTTCGCGCCGATCGCCTTCATGGTGCTGCTCGGCGTGGTGCAGGGCGTCTCGCCGTCCATGGAGGAGGCCGCGCAGACGCTCCGGGCCTCGCGCTGGCGGGTCTTCACGACGGTCACGCTCCCGCTCATCCGCCCCGGCCTCGCCAATGCCTTCCTCATCGGCTTCGTCGAGAGCCTCGCCGACTTCGGAAACCCGCTGGTGCTGGCCGGGAACTTCAACGTCCTGTCGACGCAGATCTTCTTCGCCATCGTGGGCGCGCAGAGCGATCCCGGGCGCGCGGCGGCCCTGTCGATGGTGTTGCTCGTCGTCTGCCTCGGCGCCTTCTTCCTGCAGAGCGTCTGGCTCGGCAAGCGCGCCTACACCACCGTCTCCGGCAAGGGCGACGGCGGCGTCCACGCGGAACTCCCGGTCGCGGCGCGCTGGGCGATCTACCTCACGGCCGTCCCCTGGATGGCCTTCACGCTGGTCGTCTACGCGATGATCGTCGTGGGCGGCTTCGTCGAGAACTTCGGGCGCGACAACAGCTTCACCCTGAAGCACTACGTCGTGACCTT
Source organism: Alphaproteobacteria bacterium (assembly GCA_947500965.1). Classification (GTDB taxonomy): domain Bacteria; phylum Pseudomonadota; class Alphaproteobacteria; order CACIAM-22H2; family CACIAM-22H2; genus CAIOSQ01. The sequence goes on along the minus strand of CANMWW010000389.1, from coordinate 2,023 downwards.
CGGCATCGAGTGGGGCCAGCACGGCATCGTCTGGGCCGGGCGCGCATGGAACTCGCTGTTCACGACGCTGCAGCTCTCCGCGATCGCGGCGCCGCTCACCGCGGCGATCGGCCTGCTGACGGCCTACCTGCTCGCGCGCCAGACCTTCAAGGGCAAGCAGGCCTTCGAGTTCACGACCATGCTCAGCTTCGCGATCCCGGGGACCGTCATCGGCGTCAGCTACATCGTGGCCTTCAACGTGCCGCCGCTCGAGCTCACGGGCACGGGCATCATCCTCGTCATCTGCTTCGTGTTCAGGAACATGCCCGTCGCGATCCGCTCCGGCATCGCGACCCTGTCGCAGATCGACCGCAGCCTCGACGAGTGCTCGCTCACGCTGCGCCATGGCAGCTTCGCGACGCTGCGGCGCGTGGTGCTGCCGCTGCTGCGCCCCGCGATCGTCGCCGCGATGGTCTACAGCTTCGTGCGCGCCATCACCTCGGTGAGCGCGGTCGTCTTCCTCGTCAGCGCCGAGTACAACTTGGCGACGGCCTACATCGTGAACCGCGTCGAGGTTAGCGAGTACGGCGTGGCGATCGCCTATTCCTCCGCCCTCGTCGTGATCATGGCGGTCGGCGTCGCCCTCATCCAGCTCGCCGTCGGCGAGCGGCGCCTCGGCCGCCGCGCCCCGGCGACCTCCATCCTGCGCGAGGCCTCCGCATGAAGATCGCCGCCCGCTCCGCCGACGTCGAGTTCAGGAGCGTCACGCGCCGCTTCGGCCCGGTGGTCGCGGTCGACGCGATCTCCTTCCGCATCGAGAGCGGCAGCCTCGTGACCCTGCTGGGCCCGTCGGGCTGCGGCAAGACGACGACGCTGCGCATGATCGCCGGCCTGGAGATGCCGAGCGAGGGCACGATCCTGATCGGCGGCCGCGACGTGTCGCGCCTGCCGGCCACCGAGCGCGACGTGAGCATGGTCTTCCAGAGCTACGCGCTCTTCCCGCACATGAACGTCATCGAGAACGTCGGCTACGGCCTCGCGGTCGGCGGCGGCAGCAAGTCCGAGCAGCTCGACAAGGCGCGCGCGGGCCTCGCGCTGGTCGGCCTCTCCGGCTACGAGGCGCGCATGCCGAGCGAGCTCTCGGGCGGGCAGCAGCAGCGCGTCGCGGTCGCGCGCGCGCTCGTCCTGGAGCCGAGCGTGCTGCTCTTCGACGAGCCCCTCTCCAACCTCGACGCCAAGCTGCGGCGGCGCATGCGCGAGGAGATCCGCGAGCTCCAGCAGGGGCTGCGCCTCACCGCCGTCTACGTCACCCACGACCAGGAGGAGGCGCTCGCCGTCTCCGACCGGATCATCGTGATGAGCGAGGCGCGCATCGCGCAGAGCGGGACGCCAGAGGAACTCTACGACGCACCCGCCACACGCTTCGTGGCGGACTTCATCGGCGGCGCCAACCTCGTCCCCTGCGAGCTGCGCGCGCATGACGGCGCGCGTGCAGCCGTCGCGCTCGGCGGCATCGCGATCGACATGCCGCATCGCGGGATCGCGCCGGGCGCGGCGACGCTCGCGATCCGGCCCCATGCGATCAACCTCCATCGCGAGCCCGCCGCCGGGCGCCTGGCGGCGGAGATCCGCAAGGCGACCTATCTCGGCTCGCACCTCGAATACACGCTGGCGACGGCGGTCGGCGAGCTCTTCGCCATCCAGCCCGCCGGGGCCGCGCCCTTCGCGCAGGGCGCCACCGCCCATGTCGATTTCGGCCCGAGGGGCCTCGCGCTGCTGCGCGACTGACGCAGGAAGGACCGGGGGAAGACCCAATGACCAGGCTTTGCCAGTTCGGCGCCGGCCGCATCGGCCAGATCCATGCCGCCAACGTCGCGGGCGCGGGCGCCAGCCTCGCCTATGTCGTCGACGTCAACGTCGACGCCGCCGCCGCGCTCGCCGCGCGCCACGGCGCCCGGGTCGCGGACGCGGAGGCCGCCCTGTCCGACCCGTCGGTCGACGCGGTCATCATCGCGAGCTCGACCGACACGCATGCCGACCTGAT
>CANMWW010000388.1 GCA_947500965.1 Alphaproteobacteria bacterium | reverse complement strand
TTCCGCTAGTCGCTCAGAACAGACGCGCCTCGCCGGCGACGATGCGCCGCCAGAGCCCGGGCAGCCGTGCGCGCGCCGCCTCGGCATGCTCGCCGATTGCGCGCGCTACGTCGCCGAGCGCGGCGCCACCGCGCAGCGCGACGCGCAGGTGGAAGAGCGCGGGCGCGTCGATCGGCGCGCCGATCCGGCTGGCGAGCAGGCACTCCGCCGCGGCCACGCCATCGACCTGCGCGGCGAGCGCCTCCGCCAGCTCCTGGGCGGCGAGCGCGTAGAGCTTGCCCGTGTGGCTCGTCGGGTTCTTGCCCGCCGCGGCCTCCATGCAGGCCGGCCGGCCCGGCGCGACGAGCCCGCTCGCGCGGTTGCCGCGCCCGGTGGCGCCGTCGTCGCCCGCCTCGGCGGAGGTGCCGGTGACCGTCAGGTAGAAGGATCCATCCCGCGGCTCGTCCGCGGCGTTGACCAGGACCTCCTCGAGCGCGAGCGAGGACTCGCCGGCGGCGAGGTCGCGCGCGACGCGTGCCGTCGCGTCCATCGCGTCGCGGTAGGAGGCCGGGCCGTCGAGCAGCGGGGCGACGCCGGCGCAGGCGATGGCCAGCCGCGTGGCGGTGCCCACGCGTGTCGCGCAGACCTTCACGTCCTCGCCGCAGCCGGGATGCGGGCGCGTGCCGGGGGCGTTGAGCGCGCGCTCGCATCCGGCGACCAGGCGCTCGAGCGGGCTGAAGGGCGCGAAGCCCGCGCCCGCGGAGCTGTCGTTGGCGAGCGGCACGCCGCGGCCGCGCGCGAAGAGCGCGCGCAGGTCCGCCGAGCCCTCGCGGATCCGGCACTCGAACGCGACGTGGCGCTGCGGGTCGAGGAAGCGGAAGCGCGCGCGGATGCAGGCGCGCGCCGCCTCGAGCGCGATGCCGGGCACGTCGATCGCCTCGCCGCCGACGCGCGCGGTCGCGCGGCCCGCGAGCACGACGCGGATCGGCTCGAGGACCTGCCCGCCGCCGAAGCGCGGCGCGGAGCTGCCCGCGACCAGCAGCACCTTGTCGACGTTGTGGTGGAGGATGCGCCCGAAGCGCGCGAGATACGCCGCGGACAGCGCGCGCGACACGTCCTCGGCGATGGCGTCGCAGGTCGTGTCCGGATGGCCGAGCCCCTTGCGCTCGACGAACTCCGCCTCGCGCGCGGCGGGGTCGGCCATCGCCTCGAGCGTCGCCACGCCCGCGCTCACCCGTCGCCCAGCAGCGGGACGAAGCGCACGTCGAGGCAGTCGCGGATGGCGATCCTGTCGCCGGGACCGCGCGTCGCGCGCAGCAGGGCCTGCGGGCCATGCGCCTCGCCGACGGGCATCACGATTCGCCCGCCCTCGCGCAGCTGCGCCACCAGCGCCCGCGGGATCGCGGGCGCCGCGGCCGTGACGAGGATCGCGTCGTAGGGCGCGGCCTGCGGATGGCCGAGGCGGCCATCGGCCTCGTGCACGCGCACGTCGTAGCCCAGCGCGGCGAGCCGCGCGCGCGCCGCGCGCGCGAGCTCGGGGACGATCTCGACGCTGTGCACGAGCCCGGCCACGTGCCAGAGGATCGCCGCCTGGTAGCCGGAGCCAGTGCCGACCTCCAGCACGCTGTCGGCGGGCCCGAGGTCGGCGAGCTCGGTCATGAGCGCGACGACGAAGGGCTGCGAGATGGTCTGCCCGTGGCCGATCGGAAGCGCCTCGTCCTCGTGCGCGACCTCGAAGGGAAGCCCGGGCACGAAGGCGTGCCGCGGCACGGCGCGGATGGCGTCCAGCACCGCGCGCCCGAGGACCGGGCGGCCCGTGCGCGCGCCACAGGCCATCGCCTCCGCCTCGATGCCGGTGGCGAGGCGCGCGCGCGCGGCCGCGGCCTGCTCCGGCCCCGGCCGCGGCGTCGACGCGAGGAAGTTCACGGCACGACGAGGCAGGGCTGCGTGGCGAGCTGCGCGACCTTCGTGCTCACGCTGCCCATCAGGAGCCGGCCGATGCGGCCGAGGCCGCGCCGCCCCATGGCGATCATCGAGCCGGGGCCGCCGTCGCGCGCGGCGACCTCGAGGATGCGCGTCGCCGGATCGCCGAACTCCGTGACCTTCTCGATCCGAGCCGCGCCGGCCGCGCGCGCCAGGGCCTCGGCATCGGAGAGGATCCGCTCCGACGCCGCGGCCAGCATCGATTCCTCGGTGATGCGCAGGTGCTCGGCGTGCTCGAGCGAGACCAGCTCCTCGGGCACGATGTCGGCGCCGAAGCGCGTGCGCACGTGGACGAGCACGCAGGCCGCGCCGGCGGGCGCCGCGAGCCCCGCCGCCATCGCGGTCGCCCGCTTCGCGGGCTCGGACCCGTCCACCGGCACGATGATCCTCATGATCCTCATCCGCATCTCCTGTAGCGTCGCGTCGACCAGCTTCCCGGCGCGCGCCGCGTGCCGCATTGCGGCCCCTCAATCGCGCGGGCCCTGGAGATGCGCCTCCTCCTCGTCGCCGCAGTCGTGCCCGAAGGCGAGCATGCCCTCGAGCAGGAAGTCGGCGAGCAGCGGCTGCGCGACCAGGTAGCGCGGCGTCGCGGCGCGGTCGTGCCGGCGCGCCTCCGCCATCGCCGCGTCGAGCTCCGTCGCGGCGTAGTCGCCGCGCCCGATCCAGAACAGCGCGACGAGCTCGGCCGCGGCATCGTCGTCGAGCTCGCGCAGGAGGCGGCGGAGGTCCGCGCCGACGGGGTCGCCGGGATCGTCCTGCAGGACGTCGCGCGCGTCGTCGTCGACGGGGTTCGACCCCGACCCGGGATCGACGACCTCCACCTTGGCGTGGAAGGCGCGCGCCTCGAGGACGATGGCGCAGGCGGTGGAGGGATCGAGATGGCGCATGCGCGCTGGATGGCCCGGCGCCCGCGCCGGATCCTTGCCGACGCTCAATGCGCGGCGCGATGCCTCAGGCGTCGACCACGCATTGCGCGCGCCAGGTGCCATCGGCGCCCTGGCCGACGCAGGCCGCGTCGAAGACCGCGCCACGGGGTCGCCCCGCGGGGCCGTGCCGGAGGCTGTCCACCTCCTCGCCCCATGCGCGCGCCGCGATGGCGCAGCCGTCGATGCGCAGGGCGAAGCGCACGAAGACCATCCGCCGCACCGCCATCTCGAAGGCGACGGCGCCGAGCCAGGACACGAGCAGCATGCGGTCCTCGGGCTCGGCGCAGCCGATCACGACGACGCGCCGCGGGCGCACGGCCGCCGGATCGACGGCGATGGCCGCCAGCGCGATGGCGGCCTGCTCGAAGGCGCACTCGCGCGTCGGCCCGATTCCGCGCACCCCGATCTCCGTCCCGTGCGTGAAATGCTCCCAGCGCGGTCGCACGAGGGGCGGCCGCGCGTCGCGCGCGACGAGGGCGAGCGCCATGGCTCAGCCCTCCGCCTGGCCGCCCGGCGCCGCGGCGCGGCGGCGCCGCGGCAGGACCGTGCTCGCCTGCGGCCCGCGCGCGCCTTCGCCCTCGGCCACGACGAGGCGCACGCGGTCGCCCTCCGCGAGCCGCGCGAAGCGGTTCCCGACCACGGCGTTGGCGTGGAAATAGACCTCGCTGCCGTCCTGCGCCGCGATGAAGCCGTGGT
>CANMWW010000387.1 GCA_947500965.1 Alphaproteobacteria bacterium | reverse complement strand
CTGCTGCGCCCGGCCCTCTCGATCCTGCGCGACATCGCATGCCGTCGATGAGGCGCCTGGTCGTCGCCGACAGCATCGTCGATGGCGCCGAGCACGCGCCGTTCAACGCCGGCATGCTCCACGCACTCTCCGTCGCGCTCCCGCCAGGCTGGCGCATCGAGTTCCATGCCGGCGCCGCGCATCGCGACTGCGTCCTCGGCCTTCTCGAGCCGTCGCTGCGCGCGCGCATGCTCGGCGGTCCCCTGCCGGTCGAGCGCGCGGCGCGCAAGGCGCTCGTCGACCGCGCGCTGCTCGCGCTGCCCGTCGCCGCGCGCGACCCGCCGGACCGGCTGGTCCTGCTCGCGGCCAGTCGCGGCACGCTCCTGTCCATCGCGCTGCTCGCCGCGACCGGGCGGGTGCGTCGCGGCAGCGCCTTCGCGGTGCTGCACGCGGTGGCAGCGGATCTCTGGGCGCCAAGGCGGCGCAACCCGGTCGCGCGCGCGGTCGACCTGGAGAGCGCGCTGCGCCTCGCGATGCGGCTGGGCATCGCCCCCGTCCTTGTCGAGCCTGGCATACGCGACGAATTCGCGGTGCGCTTCCCCGGGCTGGCGCCGCGTGCGCGCCTCTGGCCGCATCCGCTGCCCGCGTCCGCGCCATCCGGGGCCGATTGCGACGAGCCGGGCGGGCCGCCGCGCCTCGGCTTCCTCGGCCTCGCCAGCGACGGAAAGGGATATGGGCGCTTCGTCGCCGCGGCGCGGGCCTTCGCCGGGCGGGCGGAGTTCCATGCCATCGGCCACGCGCCGGAGGGCGACGGGGCGCACCGGGTCGGCGGCGAGGTCCTCGCGACACGCCCGCGCGCGCAACGCTGGCCACGCGGGGAATTCCTGCGCGCGGCGTCGCGCCTCGACTTCGCCTGCCTCTTCCACGACCCGCGGCGCTACAGGCATGTCGCGAGCGGCGTGCTGATGGACGCGCTCGCCCTGCGCCTGCCCGTCGTCGCGCCCGACCTGCCGCTCTTCTCCGCGCTGTTCCGCGCGCATGGCCCCTGCGGGATCCTCTACCGGCCGGAGGATGGGCCGGAGGCCGCGATCGCGGAGGCGCTCGCCTGCCGCGGCGGGCCGCGCCACGCGGCGATGCGCGCGAGCCTGGCCGCCGCCGCGGCCACGCGCACGCCCGCGGCGCTGGCGCGGATCCTCGCCGCGGACCTTGCGCCGTGACCGGCGCGCGGGCGCCGCTGGTCGCGCTCGACTGCCGCGCCGCGACGGCGCGCACCGGCGGCGTCGGTCGCTACGTCGTCAACCTCGCGCGCGAGCTGCGCGCGCGCGACGAGGTCAAGCTCGCCCTGCTCGTCGGCGCCGACCCGCATCCCGCGCTCGCCGCGATGGCGGGCGTGGAGCTCGTCGAGACCGGATGGACGGCGGCGCATGCGCGCCAGGACCTGCGCTTCGCCTGGGAGCAGCGCGCGCTGCGACGCATCCTCGCGCGGCTGCGCCCGGATCTCCTCCACGCGACCTGGAACCTCGGCATCCCGATGGCGTCGCGCGTCCCTGCCGTGCTGACGCTGCACGACCTGCTGCCGCTCTCGACGCCGGGATGGTTCGGCGCGCGCGCGCATCGCGCCTTCTTCCTGGCGGGGCAATGGGCGGCGCTGCTGCGCGCGCGCCGCGTGATCGCGGTGTCGCAGGCGACGCGCGCCGCGCTCGCGGATCTCTCGCCATGGCTCGCGCGCAAGGCGGTCGTCGTGCACGAGGGCGTGGAGGACGAGTTCGCGCCGGGTCCCGCCGGCACCGTGCCGCGGCACCTGCTCGCCGTCGGGGGGCGCGAGGCGCGCAAGAACCTCGCCGGTCTCTTCGCCGCCTATGCGGCCTCTGGCCTCGGGGCGGAGATGCATGTCACGGGCGAGGAGGCGACGCTCGGCCCCGTCGACCGCGCCGCGCTCGATGCGCTTGCGCCGCCGCTGCGCGCGCGTGTCCGCTTCCTCGGCTTCGTGCCCGACGCGGCGCTGCCCGGCCTCTATCGCGGCGCGTCTATGCTCGTCTTCCCGTCGCGTGGCGAGGGCTTCGGCCTGCCGCCGCTCGAGGCGATGGCCTGCGGCACGCCCGTGGTCGCGGGGCGCGCGGGCAGCATCCCGGAGGTCGTCGGCGACGCGGCACTGCTCGTCGATCCCGGGGATCCGGCCGCGATCGCGGCGGCCATGCGAAGGCTCGATGGCGACCACGGGCTGCGCGCGCGCCTGGTCGCCAATGGTCTCGCGCGCGCCGCCGCGCTGCGCTGGCCGGCCTGCGCCGAGGCGACGATGGCCGTCTACCGCGCCGCGCTGGGCGGCAGCTCGAGCCTGCGTCGCACCTTGCGGATCAGCCAGCCCAGCACGGGGATGCGCTCGTAGAACTGCGCGGCCGCGTCCCAGTGGTCGATGTGCTCGCTGATCCGGCCGTCGGGCGCGAAATGCACCTCGCTCATGCCGGTGATGACGATGGCCGCGCCGCCACCCGCGGGCTCGCTGGTGAAGCGCCAGAGGATGTAGCCGGCCTCCTGGCCGAGCGCGCGGTCGAGCACCTCGAAGCGCGGCGTGCCGTGCGCGTACATCATCGACAGCAGCCGCACGACCTCGTCGACGCCGCGCACGTCGTTGAAGGGGTCGCGGAAGCGCATGTCCGGCGCGACCAGCGCCGCGATCGCCGGCAGCGTCTCGCGCGTCATCGTCTCGTAGAACCGCCCATAGGCGGCGAGCGTCTCCTCGCGCCCGCTCATGCCCCGGTCATCCGGCGCACGAGCGCGAAATAGGCGGGGTAGGGCAGCAGGTTCAGCATCTTGAGCAGCAGCGCGAAGCGGCGCGGGAAGACGATCTCGAAGCGGTCCGTGGCCAGGCCGGCGACGAAGGCGTCGACCGCCTCCTCGACCGGCATCAGGAAAGGCATCGGGAACGCGTTGCGGTCGGTGAGCGGCGTGCGCACGAAGCCCGGGTCGACCAGCTGCAGCCTGATGCCGAGGCGGTCGCAGTCGAGCTTGAGCGATTCCGCCAAGTTGATGAGCGCGGCCTTGGTCGGCCCGTAGGCCGCGGCCGTGGGCAGGCCGCCATAGCCTGCCACCGACGCCACGATGGCGACATGCCCGCGGCGCCGCGCGGCCATGCGCGCGAGCAGCGGCTCGAGGCAGTTGGCGACCCCGAAGAGATTGACCTCCGCGAGGCGCCGCAGCGTCGCGACGGAGAAGTCGGACGCGGACATCGGGACATGCGTGCCCGCGTTCAGCACCGCGAGGCCGATCTCGCCCTCGCGCTCCTCGATGCCGGCGACGGCGCGCGCGCAGGCGCCTGCGTCGCACACGTCGAGCGGCAGAGGCGCGACGCGGCCATCGGAGGCAGCCGCAAGCGCGGCGAGCGCGTCCTCGCCGCGCGCCGAGGCGACGACGCGCCGGCCGTCGCGCGCCAGGCGCAGCGCCAGCGCCTCGCCGATGCCCGAGGATGCGCCCGTGACCCAGGCGACGCTCATCGCAGCGAGCCCAGGAAGCGCGCGGAGGCGGCGCGCAGCCGCGCGCGCCGCTCCGGCGCGAAGCGCGCCAGCGTGCGGTAGGGCATCGCCATGCGCGGGTTGCGCGACAAGAGTTCG
>CANMWW010000386.1 GCA_947500965.1 Alphaproteobacteria bacterium | reverse complement strand
CGCCGACGGCGATGCCCTGCGCGCGCAGGCGCTCGACGATGCTGGCCTGGGTCTCGCGGCGCTGCGTGAACACGACCAGCCGCCAGTCCGCGGGCTTCTCGCGGCGCAGCTCATCGACGATCGCGAGCAGGCCGGCGAGCTTGGCGGTCGTGCCGATGGCCTGCGCGCGGGCGCGGAAGGCGGCGGCGACGTCGACGGGGAAGGTGCCGTTGCGGGCCATCCGGTCGAGCTGCGCGTCGCAGGCCTCCGGGCTGCTCGCCAGCGCCTGCAGGATGCTCGACTGGGCGAGGGCGTTGAGCTCCTGCACGGGCCCGGCGAGGAGCTCGATCAGCGCCAGCTCGCCCGGCGTCGGGGGGACGCCACGGCGCACGACGTGTCGGCCGGGGAAGTGCAGCCGCGCGTCGGCGCGGCGCACGCGCGACATGTAGCCATGGACGATGGAGCGGAACCGCTCCTTCGCGTCCTCGCGCAGCTGGCGCGCCTGCGCGCGATGGTCGGCGATGAACGCGCGCGCGAAGGCCGCCTCGTCGCCGAACGGGTTCCTGTGCCCGCGCGCGACGGCGAGCAGCTCGACGAGCGAGTAGATGTCCCAGAGGCGGTTGTGGATGGGCGTCGCCGTCAGCATCAGCACGAAGCGGAAGCGGCGCTCGGCGAGCACCTCGCGCAGGCGCGTGGCGACGCGCGGCGGCTCCGGCACGCCGTGGAGGTTGCGCAGCTTGTGCGCCTCGTCGAGGACGAGCATCTCGAAGCGGTCGGCGGGGATGCGATGGATGTGGTCGCGCGCCGAGTGGTAGGTCGTGACCACCGCGCCGGCCTCGCCGTCCGGCACGGCGTCGAGCAGCGCGCGGCCCGTGGCGACGATCACGGGGATGCCGAACCTCGTCTCGAGCTCCTCCTTCCATTGCGGGCCGAGGAGCCTGGGCGCGACCACCAGCACGCGCCTGACGCGCCGGCGCGCGACGAGCTCGCTCGCCACGAGGCCGGCGCTGATCGTCTTGCCGAGGCCGACATCGTCGGCGAGCAGCGTCACCGGCAGGCGCCGGCAGAAGGTCAGGAGGTTGTCGACCTGGTGGTGGAAGGGCTCGACCCGGTCGCGCCAGCGCGGCCGCGAGCGCAGGTCGTCGCGGTCCTCGATGACGATCGGGTCGACGAGGCCCCACTCGAGCGCGGCGCGGTGGATCGCGCATTCGCCGGCGTCGCGCGCGCGGCGGAGGGGGCGCGTGCGGACATCAGGAGGTTCTTCGATCCGCACGGCCATCGAGGGCGCAAGCTACCACGATTCGGGAGCCGTTCGAAGCCGCCTTGGCAATCGCTGGATCCCTCCCGTCGGAGCGGCGAGGGCACGAAGGAAGAAGGAAGGATGCCCCCTCCGTCGCGCGCCTTGCGGCGCGCGCCACCTCCCCCACCCGCGCTGCCGCGCGGCCGGGGGAGGAGCCTGGGTGTGGTGCTGTTGCCGCCGCTCCCCTCCCGTGCGCGCGAAGCGCGGATGGGAGGGGTGGCGCCGCGCGGCAGCGCGGCGACGGGGAGGGCGAAGGAGCCGGAGGCCGGCTGGTGCGCGTCGCCGCGCCTAGTAGCGCACCGCCGCGGTCGGGTTGCGCCAGAACTCCGAGGCCTCGTTGAAGTCCTCGGCCACCGAGGTGATCAGGAGCATGTCGACGTTCCTGCCATCCGCGGCAAGCGGCATCATCAGCCGCTTGTAGCGGTGGGGGATGTCCTCGGAGTCCCAGAGGATGCGGTGGGCGATCGGCTGGCGCGCGCCCACGCATTCCATGTAGGTCGCGAAGAGCATGCGCCGGTACTTCTCCGGATTGATCTTGTCGATCGTCTGGCCCGTGGCGTCGAACTTGATCCAGTCGACGATGTTGGTGCCGAAGACGCGGTACTTGAAGTAGGGCTCGCGCTGCAGCACGTCGACCAGCATGATCTTCGGCAGGATGCGCACGAGGTCGGCGGGGTTGAGGTCGGCGCGCGCCGGCATCGCCTTCGCCGCGCGGCGCGTGTGCCAGTAGACGAGCGCCTGCAGGAACTCGGGCTCGCGCAGTTCCTCGATCTCGAGGCGCGCGACCATGACGTCGAACTTCTCGGAATAGGAGCGGGCCTGGAACTCGGCGAGGCCGCGCTCGGGCTCCACCCGCGTCGCGTCGCCGTTGAGATGCGTTCGCCCCTGGTCGGACATGGCGGCCTGCTCCGGTGCTCCGTCTCGCCGCGCCCCCGCCGTGCGCTCCGGCGCTGGCGCGGGAGGCGGGCCGACGGGTGCGGCGCGCGTCGACTAGAGCAGTCCGATATTAAAACTTCTCTACTTTTAGGTATTTTGCGCGTTATTTGAATCGAACGGATCTTTGGAAACGCGTATTAACCATTGGGATCGCCACCTCGGTCATCCCGCGACGATACGCAACCGGCTGCGTCCGCCGCCCTGCGGCTCCACAAGGACTTGCGTCGCGATGCGCTCCTTCATCGCCTCGACATGGGTGATGACGCCCACGGCGCGGCCCTCGCCCTGCAGCGCCTCCAGCCCCTGCATGGCGCGATCGAGGCTCTGCGGGTCGAGCGAGCCGAAGCCTTCGTCGATGAACAGCGTCTCGACGACGCTGCGCCCCGCGCCGAGCTTCGACAGGCCAAGCGCGAGCGCGAGCGCCAGGAGGAAGCGCTCGCCGCCCGACAGGCTGCGCGGCGCGCGGGCCTCGTCGCCCATGTGGCGGTCGAGGACATGCAGCGAGAGCCCGGTCGCCGCCGCCGGCCGCAGGCGATAGCGCGGCAGGATCGAGGCGAGCTGCTCGTTGGCGAGCGCCACCAGCGCCTCGAAGGTGTAGCGCTGCGCGAAGTTGCGGAAGCGCGCGCCGTTCTGCGAGCCGATCGCGTCGTCCACGGCGTCCCATGTCTCCGCCTCCAGCCGCGCCCGCTCGAGCTCCGCGCCAAGGCGTGCGCGGCGCGCACGCGCCTTGTCGTCATTGCCGAGCAGGGCGCCGATCTCGCCGCTCCGGTTCTGCGCCGCGCCGAGCGCCTCCTCGCTGGCGGCGAGTTCCGCGCCCAGCGCCTCGGCGTCGCGCGCGGGCCGTCCGGCGCCGCGATGCGCGTCGAGGAGTTCGCGCGCCTCCTGCAGCCGCGCCTGCGCGCGGGTCGCCTCGTCCTCTGCCGCGCGGATCCGCCGCTCGAGCGCCTCGCACGCCGCCTCGCCCTCCGCGACGAAGAGCGCCGCGCGCCGTGCGTCGATGCCCACGTGCGCGAGCGCCTCGTCGCGGGCCAGCGCCGTCGATCCCCGCGCCTCCTCGGCCATCGCCGCATCCGTGCTTGCGGCCTCGCGCGTCGCCAGCGCGGCGGCCTCGACGCCGACAGCGGCGGTCTCCGCCTCGCGCGCGGTGTCGAGCGCGCGCCGCGCGGTCTCCTCCGCGGCGCGCGCGCCGTCGCGATGAATCTTGGTCGCCACGTCGCCCAGCAGCCCGGCGCGCTCGCCGCGCGCGGCCGCGAGCGCCGCGACGGCATCCCATGCGCGCAGCGCGGCGACGATCCCGGCGCGGGCCTCGCGCCGCTGCGCCTTGAGGCGCTGCGCCTCGAGCGCGTCGCGCGCCTCGCGCCGCGCGGCCTCGAT
>CANMWW010000385.1 GCA_947500965.1 Alphaproteobacteria bacterium | reverse complement strand
CGCGCAAGGAGGCCTATCTCATGGGCACGAAGTTCTCGCGCGGCGAGCGCGACCGCCGCGCCGGCCCGCGCGGCTCGCTCTCCGACATCGTCCCGCCGCGGCGCTGACGTCGCGATCCCGGTGCCGCGGCGGCGCGCCTGCCGCCGCGGCGCTCAGGGATAGAGGCCGCGCAGCGCGCGCGCCTCGAGGATGCGCGTGCAGGCGACGATGAAGGCCGCGGTGCGCAGGCTGGTGCGCTTCTCCTCCGCCATCCTCCACACCGCGTCGAAGGCCTCGACCAGGATGCGCGCCAGGCGCGCGTTGATCTCCTCCTCGGTCCAGAAGAAGCTCGAGAAGTCCTGCACCCACTCGAAGTAGCTGACCGTCACGCCACCGGCGTTGGCGATCACGTCGGGCACGACCGTCACGCCGCGCGCGCGCAGGATGTCGTCGGCCTCCGGCGTGGTCGGGCCGTTGGCGCCCTCGACGACGAGGCGCGCGCGGATCGCGCCCGCGTTGGCCGCGCCGATCTGCTGCTCCAGCGCCGCGGGCACCAGCACGTCGCAGGGCACCGACCAGAACGCGCCAGGCTCGATCGCCTCGCCGCCCGCGAAGCCGCGCACGCTGCCGGCGGCCGCGGCATGGGCCAGCAGCGCCGGCACGTCCAGGCCGGCCTCGCGATGGACGCTGCCTCCATGGTCCTGCACGGCGACGACGCGGCAGCCCGCCTCGGCGAAGAGCCGCGCGGCGACGCCGCCGACATTGCCGAGGCCCTGCACCGCGACGGCCGCGCCGGACAGGTCGAGGCCGATGCGCGCGGCCGCCGCGCGGGCGACGACGAACACGCCGCGCCCCGTCGCCTCGCGCCGGCCGAGGGAGCCGCCGATCTGGATCGGCTTGCCGGTGACGACGCCGGTCACCGTCGCGCCCTCGTGCATCGAGTAGGTGTCCATGATCCAGGCCATGACCTGCTCGTTGGTGTTCACGTCGGGCGCGGGGATGTCCTTGGCCGGGCCGATGACGATCGCGATCTCGCTGGCGTAGCGGCGCGTGAGGCGCTCGAGCTCGCCGCGCGAGAGCTTGCGCGGGTCGACGCGCACTCCGCCCTTGGCGCCGCCGAAGGGAAGGTTCACCGCGGCGTTCTTCACCGACATCCAGGCCGCGAGCGCCATGACCTCCGCGAGCGAGACGTCCTGGTGGAAGCGTATGCCGCCCTTTCCGGGGCCGCGGCTGGTGTTGTGCTGGACGCGATAGCCCTCGAAATGCGCGATCGTCCCGTCGTCGAGCTCGATCGGCACGTCCACGACCAGCGAGCGCTTGGGGCGCTTGAGCGTCTCCACCCAGCGCTGCAGCCCGCCGAGATGCGGCGCCACGCGGTCGACCTGCTGGAGGTAGACGCCCCACGCGCCGGGATTCGCGGGGTCGAGGTAGGAGGCAAGCGCGTGGCTGGTCGTCATGTCGTCCTCCTGCCGCGTGCGTCGCGGCGTCAGCGCGCGAGCTTGCGCAGCACGAACTCGATGCCGCACTCGGCCGAGGGCGTGCGGGTCTGGTCGAAGTTCCGGCCGGCGAGGCCATAGCGGAAGCCCTGGTCGAGCAGCTGCGCGGACAGCACCTGCGCCTCGCCCGCGAAGCGCCGCAGCAGGTCGAGGACGTTCACGGAGACCGGCGACCAGGAACGCTCCTTGGCCATGGTGAAGGTGAGCTTGTGGTCGCCGTTGAAGCGCGACGGCCAGTGGCCCTGCTCGTAGAGGTCCTCGTCGGGGACCTCGACCACGAGGTGGCCACCCGGCTTCACGACGCGCAGCCAGTTGCGCAGCGCCTCGACCGGGTCGCGCAGGTGCTCGAGGCAGTGCGAGGAGTAGAGGAAGTCGAAGCTCGCGTCGCGGACATTGGCGAGCAGCTGCGCGTCGCCATGCTGCTGGTCGTAGACGAAGCAGTTCCGGATGCCGGGGAAGAGCTCCTGGTAGAGCGCGATCGAGTCGATGCCGCCGCCGACGTCGATGCCGTCGCCGCGGAAGTAGCGCGTCGCGAAGCGCGCGTCGTGGACGCGGCGCAGGATGGAGATCGACGTGACCCCGGAGATGCCGGAGCGGATGGTCCGCTCCTGGCCCGCCGCCTGGGCGGCCTCGATCCTGTCCTGCGACATGGCTGCGCGTGCCTCCGTCCCGCCGACGCCGACAGGGCGGCGGCCATCGCGTGGAGCCTAGCCCAGGCGCGGCCGCCACATAAGGCCGCGGCGCGTCGAGGCTGGGCCCATGCGGCTGGACCGCCGCGCCCGGCGCCCTGTAGCGTCTGCGGCACAAGAACCAGCAGGGAGAACAAGTCCATGTCGCTCGAACGCATGATCCTCCTCGTCGTCGGGCTCGTCGTCCTCGGCAGCGTGGCGCTGTCGGTGCTGCATTCCCCGTCCTGGCTGTGGGTCACGGCGCTGATGGGGGCGCATCTCGTGCAGGCCTCTTTCACCGGCATGTGCCCGGTCGTGATGATCCTCCGGAAGATGGGCCTGCCGGAGCGCGCCGGTTTCGGCTGACCGGACGGGCCGCGCGCACGGGCGGCCCCTGCAACCACGGAGCAAGGCGCATGGCGGCTTCGTCCTCGCGGCCCGAGTTCGTCGCCCGCTACCGCGTCGAGACCGGCATCGCGCCGGAGAAGGTCGCGGAGATCATCGCCGGCGAGCAGTCGAGCGGGACCTTCGTCGCCCTTCCCGGCGAGACCGAGGAACTCGCCCGGCGCTCGCGCGCGCGCGTGCTGCGCGTGGAGGCGATCGCGACCGCCGAGGCGCCCTCGCTGCACAGCGCGCGCGCGCGCCACGACCATGGCGGCGCGCGCTTCGCCACCGCGCTCGTCGACATCGCCTTTCCCGTCGCCAATGTCGGCCACGACCTGCCGAACATCCTGGCGACGGTCGCGGGCAACCTCTTCGAGCTCGGCGAGGTCACGGGCCTGCGCCTGCTCGACATCGACATGCCCGCCGACCATGCGGCCGGGTTCCCCGGCCCCGCCTTCGGCATACCGGGCACGCGGCGCGTCGCGGGCGTCGAGGGGCGCCCGCTGATCGGGACGATCATCAAGCCCAGCATCGGCCTCACCGCCGAGGAGACGGCCAGGGTCGTCGACGGGCTCTGCGCGGGCGGCATCGACTTCATCAAGGACGACGAGCTGATCGCCGACCCGCCCTACGAGCCCTTCTCCAACCGGCTGCGCGCCGTGATGGCGGTGCTGCATCGCCATGCCGACCGCCTCGGGCGCATGCCCGTCTACGCGATCAACGTCACCGGCTCGGGCGACGAGATGCGCCGCCGCCACGACGAGGTGCTCGCCGCGGGCGGCACCTGCGTGATGGCGAGCCTCAACTGGGTCGGCTTCGGTGGAATGGCGGACCTGCGCCGCCACGCGCAGCTGCCGATCCACGGGCATCGCAACGGCTGGGGCGCGCTGACGCGCCACCCCGCGCTCGGCTTTTCCTTCGCCGCGTACCAGAAGCTCTGGCGCCTCGCCGGCATCGACCACCTGCACTGCAACGCGCCGGGCAGCAAGTTCTGGGAACCCGACGATTCGGTGATCGAGGCGGGGCGCGCCTGCCTCGCCGACTTCGCGGGCGTCGCGCCGCTGAT
>CANMWW010000384.1 GCA_947500965.1 Alphaproteobacteria bacterium | reverse complement strand
CGGCCCCAAGCGCATCCGCGACGACGCGCGCACGCCCGTCGGCGACTACATGGTCTTCCCCGCGCGCGCCTCGGCGCGCTGGAAGTGGTTCCACCCGATCGACTACCCGAACGCGCACGACGTCGCCGAGGGCGCCGCGCGTGGCCTGCGCAAGGGCCAGCTCGGAGACGAGATCGGCATCCATGCGCATGGCGGCTGGCCGCCGACGGACCTTCTCGCCGCGCACGGCATCGGCTGGAACTGGACCGCGGGCTGCATATCGGTCAGCAACGAGGAGATCGAGGTCGTGCGCGCCTTCGTCGACCGCCCGATGCCGATACGCCTCGACGCCTGAGGCCACGCCGCGGCTCAGATCTCCTGGACCTCGAGGACGCCCGGCACGCCCGAGACGCGCGCGCGGGTGTCGGGGGACACCATGAAGGCGCCAGGCAGCTGGAGCTCGGCGCGTTCCTCGGGCCCGAGGACCAGGTCGAGGACGATGCGGCCGCGGCCCTTCTTTTCCGCCGAGAAGATGTCGCGAAGCCCCGGCAGCGCCGCCTCGTCGCCCAGCGTGATGCGCAGCCCCGCCGCGGTGCTCGCCGCCGCGACGTCCAGCGGCTGGATCGACTGCGCCAGGAGCTTCACAGCGTCGTCCTCGAGCCGCGCGTCGACCGAGAGCAGCAGCGGCTTGCCCGAGCCGAGCAGCTCGCGCGCCATGGCGAGCACCTCGGAGAAGAGGGTGACCTCGAACGTGCCGCTGGCGTCGGACAGCTGGACGAAGGCGAAGCGGTTGCCCTTGGCGGAGGTCCGCTCCTGCTTGCCGATGACCGAGCCCGCGAGCTTGATGCGCGCGGCGCCGCCGGTGCGCAGCCGCTGCGGCAGCTCCACCGCGCGCACGACGCCGAGC
Source organism: Alphaproteobacteria bacterium (assembly GCA_947500965.1). GTDB lineage: Bacteria > Pseudomonadota > Alphaproteobacteria > CACIAM-22H2 > CACIAM-22H2 > CAIOSQ01. Next base: position 2,721 of record CANMWW010000384.1, on the reverse strand, counting down.
CTCTTCATGGCGACGGCATAGGCGTCGAGCGGATGGGCGGAGAGGTAGAAGCCGATCGATTCGAACTCGCCCTGCAGGCGCTGCGTCAGCGGCCAGTCCGGCAGCGCGGGCGCGCGCAGCTTCGGCCTGTCGGCGGCGCCGGCGAACAGGCTGGACTGGTTCGTGCTGCGCGCCTCCGCCTCCGCGTTCGCCTCCGCCAGGAGGAGCTCGATCACGGCGAAGGCGCGTGCGCGGTTCGGCTCGAGCGCGTCGAGCGCGCCCGCCTTGGCGAGCTGCTCGAGCAGGCGCTTGTTCACCTGCTTCGGGTCGAGCCTGCGCGCGAAGTCGCCGAGGTCGCGGAAGGGGCCATTGGCGCGGCGCTCGGCGACGAGCGCCTCCATCGCCGCCTGGCCCACGCCCTTCACGGCGGCGAGCGCGTAGCGCACCGCGCCCTTCTGGTCGCCGGGCGCGAGCTCGACCGTGAAGGCCGCCTCCGAGCGGTTGACGTCCGGAGGCAGCAGCCTGATGCCGAGCCTGTCGAGCTCCTGGCGGAACACCGCGAGCTTGTCGGTGTTCGCGAGGTCGAAGCTCATGGACGCGGCCATGAACTCGACCGGGTAGTTCGCCTTGAGCCAGGCCGTGTGGTAGCTGACCAGCGCGTAGGCGGCGGCGTGGCTCTTGTTGAAGGCGTAGCCCGCGAACTTGTCGACGAGGTCGAAGATGTGGCTGGCCTTCGCCTCGTCGACGCCGCGCTTCACCGCGCCCTCGACGAAGGACTTGCGCAGCGCCTCCATCTGCGACTTGTCCTTCTTGCCCATCGCGCGGCGCAGCAGGTCGGCCTGCCCGAGCGAGTAGCCGCACATCACCTGCGCGATCTGCATCACCTGCTCCTGGTAGACCATCACCCCGAAGGTCTCCTTCAGGATCGGCTCCAGGGTCGGATGCAGGTAGTCGGGCTTCTCCTTGCCGTGCTTGCAGGCGTTGTAGCGCGGGATGTTCTCCATCGGGCCGGGCCGGTAGAGCGCCACCAGCGCGATCAGGTCCTCGAGCCGGTCCGGGCGCATGCCGCGCACGGCGTCGCGCATGCCCGCGCTTTCGAGCTGGAACACGCCGACGGTCTCGCCGCGCGTCAGCATCGCGTAGGTCCTGGCGTCGTCGAGCGGGATGGCGAGCGGCTCGATGCGCGTCCCGCGCCCGGCCTCGACCAGGTCGTAGGCGCGCTGCAGGACGGTCAGGGTCTTGAGGCCGAGGAAGTCGAACTTCACCAGCCCCGCCTGCTCGACCCACTTCATGTTGAACTGCGTCGCCGGCAGCGGCGCGCGCGGGTCGCGGTAGAGCGGGACCATCTCCACCAGCGGCCGGTCGCCGATGACCACGCCCGCCGCGTGCGTCGAGGCGTGCCGGTAGAGGCCCTCGAGCTTCAGCGCGATGTCCATCAGCCGCGCGATGGCCGGATCGTCCTGCATCATCTGGCGCAGCGCGGCCTCGCCGTCGATCGCCTGCTGGAGCGAGATCGGGTTGGCGGGGTTCTGCGGGATGAGCTTGCAGATGCGGTCGACCTGCCCGTAGGGCATGCCGAGCACGCGGCCGCAGTCGCGCACCACGGCGCGCGCCTGCAGCTTGCCGAAGGTGATGATCTGCGCGACGCGGTCCGCGCCGTACTCGCGCTGGACGTAGCGGATGACCTCGTCGCGCCGGTCCTGGCAGAAGTCGATGTCGAAGTCCGGCATCGACACGCGCTCGGGGTTCAGGAAGCGCTCGAACAGCAGGCCGAAGCGCAGCGGGTCGAGGTCGGTGATCGTGAGCGCCCACGCGACCAGCGATCCCGCGCCCGACCCGCGGCCCGGTCCGACGGGAATGCCATGCGCCTTCGCCCACTGGATGAAGTCGGCGACGATCAGGAAGTACCCGTCGAAGCCCATCTTCACGATCATGTCGAGCTCGTAGGCGAGCCGCTCGCGATAGGGCCGCGCGGCGGCCTCGCGCGCCGCCTCGTCCATCCCCTCGGTCCAGACCGCCTGCGCGAGCCGCTGCGCGAGGCCATGCGCGGCGAGGTCGCGGAAGGTCGCCTCGACCCCGGCCTGCCGCGCCTTGGGCGGCGTGGGCAGGGTCGGCTTCTTCACCGGCTCGAGCATGAAGCCGCAGCGGCGCGCGACGACCAGCGTGTTGTCGCAGGCCTCGGGGATGTCGGCGAAGAGCGCGCGCATCTCCCCCGCCGACTTGAAGCGGTGGTCCTGCGTCAGCCGGCGGCGCTCGTCCTGCGCGACATAGGCGCCATCGGCGATGCACAGCAGCGCATCATGCGCCTCGTGCACGTCGGCGCCCGCGAAGAAGCAGTCGTTGGTCGCCACGAGCGGAAGCCCGTGCGCGTAGGCAAGGTCGACCAGCGCCTCCTCGATGCGCTCCTCCTCGGGCAGGCCGTGGCGCTGCAGCTCGACGTAGAGCCGGCCCTCGAAGGCCTTCGCCAGCTGCAGGAGCGTGGCCTCGGCGACCGGCGCGCGCCCCTCGAGGAGCGCGCGCGCCACCGGCCCCTTCGGCCCGCCCGTCAGCGCGACCAGCCCCGCCGAGAGCTCGCAGGCCCGCGCGAGCGACACCTGCGGCGTCTCGCCGGGCGGCGTCTCGAGATAGGCCTCGCTCACGAGGCGGATCAGGTTCGCGTAGCCCTCCGGCCTCTGCACCAGGAGCACGAGCTGCGAGGGCTCCGGCGCGCGCAGGTGGCGCATGCCGTCGGCCTCGTGGCGG
>CANMWW010000383.1 GCA_947500965.1 Alphaproteobacteria bacterium | reverse complement strand
ATGTCGGCCGTGCGGATGCCCCTGGCGAGGACGTCGCGCGCCGCGGACTCGATCAGCGCGGCGTCCTCCGGCAGGTCGAAGGAATAGCGCAGCAGCATCGCGAAGCTGAGCATCGTCGCCAGCGGGTTGGCCAGGCCCTTGCCGGCGATGTCCGGCGCCGAGCCATGGATCGGCTCGTAGAGCGCCTTGCGCCGTCCCGTGGCGTCCGGGTCGCCGATCGCGGCCGAGGGCAGCATGCCGAGCGAGCCCGTCAGCATCGAGGCGAGGTCCGAGAGCATGTCGCCGAACAGGTTGTCGGTGACGATGACGTCGAACTGCTTGGGGTTGCGCACGAGCTGCATCGCGCAGTTGTCGGCGTACATGTGGACGAGCTGGACGTCGGCGTAGGACTGCTTGTGCAGATTCGACACGGTCTCGCGCCACAGCACGCCGGTGTGCATCACGTTGGCCTTCTCGACCGAGCAGACCTTGTTGCCACGCTTGCGCGCGAGCTCGAAGGCGACGCGCGCGATGCGCTCGATCTCCGGCGTCGTGTAGACCTGCGTGTCGACGCCGCGCCTCGTGCCGTCGGGCAGCGTCTCGATGCCGCGCGGCTCGCCGAAGTACACGCCACCCGTGAGCTCGCGCAGGATCATGATGTCGAGGCCGGCGATGACCTCCTTCTTGAGCGTCGAGGCCTCGGCGAGCTCCGGGAAGACCGTCGCGGGGCGGAGGTTGGCGTAGAGGCCCATCTCCTTGCGGAGCCGCAGGATCGCGCGCTCCGGCTTCATGTCGAAGGCGCCGGTGTCCCATTTCGGGCCGCCCACGGCGCCGAACAGGACCGCGTCGACCGACATCGCGTCGGCCATCGTCTCGTCGGTGATCGGCGTGCCCTTGGCATCGATGCTCGCGCCGCCGACCAGGCCCTCCTTGATGTCGAAGCGCACCGCGCGGCGGCGGTCGAACCAGTCGATCACGCGGCGGACCTCGCGCATCGCCTCGGGGCCGATCCCGTCGCCGGGGAGGAAGAGCATCGTCTTGTTCGCGGCCATGTCCGTGTTTCCTGTCCTGTGCGCGTGGCGTCGGTCCGGCGGGCGGCTCAGCCCGGGGCCATCGAGAGCCAGGGCTGCGCGGTCTTCTGGCGGGCCTCGTAGCCCTCGACGTCGCCGCCCTTCTCCATCGTGAGCCCGATGTCGTCGAGCCCGTTGAGCAGGCAGTGGCGGCGGAAGGCGTCGATGCGGAACGGGATCACCTCGCCGTCGGGGCGGACGATCTCCTGCTTCTCGAGGTCGACGGTGACCTGGGCGTTCGCGCCCTTGCGCGCGTCGTCCATCAGCCTGTCGACGGCCTCCTGCGGCAGCGGGATCGGCAGGATGCCGTTCTTGAAGCAGTTGTTGTGGAAGATGTCGGCGAAGCTCGGCGCGATGACGCAGCGTATGCCGAAGTCGAGCAGCGCCCAGGGCGCGTGCTCGCGGCTGGACCCGCAGCCGAAATTGGCGCCGGCGACGAGGATCTGCGCCTTGCGGTAGGCCGGCTGGTTGAGCACGAAGCCCGGCTTCTCCGAGCCGTCGGCCTCGTAGCGCATCTCGTCGAACAGCGCCTTGCCGAGGCCCGTGCGCTTGATCGTCTTCAGGTGCTGCTTCGGGATGATCATGTCGGTGTCGATGTTGATCATCGGCAGCGGCGCCGCGACGCCCGTGAGCTTGTCGAACTTCTGCATGGTCCTTCTCCCGGGCTCAGGCCGCGCGCGGATCGGCGATGGTGCCGGCGATGGCCGAGGCGGCCGCCATCTCCGGGCTCATGAGGTGGGTGCGCCCGCCGCGGCCCTGGCGGCCCTCGAAGTTGCGGTTCGAGGTGGAGCCGCAGCGCTCGCCGGGCTCAAGCCTGTCGGCGTTCATGGCAAGGCACATCGAGCACCCCGGCTCGCGCCACTCGAAGCCGGCCGCGCGGAAGACCCTGTCGAGGCCCTCCTGCTCCGCCTGCTCCTTGACGAGGCCGGACCCCGGCACGACCAGCGCCTGCACATGCGCGGCGACCTTGCGGCCCCTGGCGATCCGCGCGGCGGCGCGCAGGTCCTCGATGCGCCCGTTCGTGCAGCTGCCGATGAAGACCTTGTCGATGCGGATGTCCGCGATGCGCGTTCCCGGCTGCAGCCCCATGTAGGCGAGCGCGCGCTCGATCGCGGCGCGCTTGCCGGGGTCCGGCTCCTGCGCCGGGTCGGGCACGCGGCCGGTGACGGGCGCGACGTCCTGCGGCGAGGTGCCCCAGGTGACGTGCGGCACCAGGCTCGCGGCGTCGATCGAGACCTCCTTGTCGTAGGTTGCCCCGGGGTCGCTCGGCAGCGTGCGCCAATGGGCGAGCGCGGCTTCCCACTGCCCCGCCTTCGGCGCGTGCGGGCGCCCCTTCACGTAGGCATAGGTGGTCTCGTCGGGCGCGATCAGGCCGGCGCGCGCGCCCGCCTCGATCGACATGTTGCAGACCGTCATGCGGCCTTCCATCGACAGGCCGCGTATCGCGTTGCCCGCGTACTCGATGACGTGGCCCGTGCCGCCGGCGGTGCCGATGCGCCCGATGACCGCGAGCACCAGGTCCTTTGCGGTCACGCCGGCCGGCAGCTCGCCGTCGACCGTGATGCGCATGTTCCGCGCCGGCTTCTGGATCAGCGTCTGCGTGGCGAGCACGTGCTCGACCTCCGAGGTGCCGATGCCGAAGGCGAGGGCGCCGAAGGCGCCATGGGTCGAGGTGTGGCTGTCGCCGCAGACGATCGTCATGCCCGGCAGCGTCATGCCCTGCTCGGGCCCGATGATGTGGACGATGCCCTGGCGCACGTCGTCCATCGCGAAGTACGGCACGCCGAACTCGCGCACGTTCTGCTCGAGCGTCTCGATCTGGGTGCGGCTCTCGGGATCCTCGATGCCCTTCGACCGGTCGGTCGTCGGCACGTTGTGGTCGGCGACGGCGATGGTGAGGTCCGGGCGACGGACCTTGCGGCCGGCGGCGCGCAGCCCCTCGAAGGCCTGCGGGCTGGTCACCTCGTGGACGAGGTGGCGGTCGATGTAGATGAGGTAGGTGCCGTCGTCCTGCGTGTGGACGAGGTGGTTCGCCCAGATCTTGTCGAACAGCGTGCGCGGCTTGCTCATGGCTTGGGCCTTCGGGGATCCGTGAAAAACGGCGCGAGAATAGGGAAAGCGCGGGCGGATCACAATTTCCGCGCGGCCAGCCGATTGAACCGGGATCCGGGATGGCGCATAGATTGCCGATGGACCGCGCGCTCGGCCGCCTGCCCCCGCTCAACGCGCTGCGCGCCTTCGTCGCCTCGGCGCGGCACCTGAGCTTCTCGCGCGCGGCGGAGGAGCTCTTCGTCACCCCCGCGGCGGTCAGCCAGCAGGTCAAGCTGCTGGAGGACCACCTGGGCCGCGTGCTGTTCCGCCGCACCAACCGCGCGCTGCTGCTGACCGACGAGGGCCAGGCGCTGCTGCCGCGCCTGCACGAATCCTTCGCGCTGATGGGCGAGGCGCTCGCGGGGCTCGAGGCGATGGGCGACACCGGGATCCTGACGGTCTCGATGGCGCCGTCCTTCGCGGCGAAGTGGCTGGTGCCGCGGCTGGAGGGGTTCCAGGCGCTGCACCCGGAGAT
>CANMWW010000382.1 GCA_947500965.1 Alphaproteobacteria bacterium | reverse complement strand
CGCGCCTGTCGGTGGACGCGTTCGAGAAGGCGGGGTCGAGGCTCGCGGGCTCGAGATCGACCGCGACGGTCAGCGTGCCGCCGCGCTGCGGCGCCTGCGCGGCGGCAGGCGTCGACGGCCAAGCCGCGGCAAGCGCCATGGCAAGCAGGAACGCGCCACGGCGCGTCATCGTCAGGTGCGACATCGTCTTCCCCCTTCGTGTCGAGCTGCGCGCCCCCGCGCGCAGCGCAATTTCCCCACGCTAGCCGGATCGGCCAGCCGGGTCGATTCGCTCCTGCGGCACCGCGAGCTGGAGACGCTCGGCGTGGTGGCAGCGCACGGAATGGCCGGTGGCGAGCTCGCGCAGGACAGGCGCCTCGCGCCGGCAGCGCTCGTCGGCGAAGGGGCAGCGCGGGTTGAAGTAGCAGCCCGCGGGCGGGCTCGCCGGGCTGGGCACCTCGCCCTTGAGCAGCACGTCGCCGGCCGGCACGCGCGGGTCGGCGACGGGCACGGCCTTGAGCAGCGCGGCGGTGTAGGGATGGAGCGGCCGCTCGAAGATCGACTTCGTCGGCGCGAGCTCGACGATCTGGCCGACATACATGACCGCGACGCGGTCCGAGATGTGGCGGACGACCGACAGGTCGTGCGCCACGAACAGGAAGGTGAGCCGCAGGCGCTGCTGCAGCTCGAGCAGGAGGTTCAGCACCTGCGCCTGCACCGAGACGTCGAGCGCGGAGACCGGCTCGTCGGCGACGACGAGGCGCGGATTGGTCGACAGCGCCCGCGCGATGCCGATGCGCTGGCGCTGGCCGCCGCTGAAGGCGTGCGGGAAGCGGTGCATGAACTCCGGGCGCAGCCCCACCAGCCGGAGCAGCTCCGCGACGCGGTCCATGCGCTCGCCGCGGTTCGACATGCCGTTGACGAGCAGCGGCTCGCCCACGTTGTCGAACAGCGTCATGCGCGGGTTGAGGGACCCGAACGGGTCCTGGAAGATCATCTGGATCTCGGCGCGCAACGGCCGCAGCTCGCGGCGCGAGAGCGGCGCGAGGTCGACCGTCGAGCCGTCGCGCCGCCGGTAGAGCATCTCGCCGGAGGTCGGCGCCATGGCGCGCAGGATGCAGCGCGAGGTCGTCGTCTTGCCGCAGCCGCTCTCGCCGACGAGGCCCAGCGTCTCGCCCTCGTGAACGTCGAAGCCGACGTCGTCGACCGCGCGCACGTGGCCGACCGTGCGGCTGAACACGCCCTTCACGATGGGGAAGAACTTGCGCAGGTTGCGCACGCGCAGCAGGGGCTGCGCGCCATCGGGCCCGCTCATGTCGCCTCCGCCTCGTCGTGGTGGAGGAAGCAGCTCGCGGACTGCCCGCCTCCCACCGGCCTGAGGACCGGCACGCGCGCCTGGCAGCGCCCGGCGATCGCCTCCTCGCAGCGCGGATGGAAGGGGCAGCCCGCGGGCCGGTTGAAGGGATGCGGCAGCGTGCCGGAGATCGTCGGCAGCGCGACGCGCGTCTCCCCGCGCATGCCCGGCATCGAGCGCAGCAGCGCGCGCGTGTAGGGATGGCGCGGGGCGTGGAAGATCGCGTCGACGGGCCCCTCCTCCATCACGCGGCCGAGATACATGACCACGACGTGGCTCGCCATCTGCGCGATGACGCCGAGGTCGTGGGTGATGAAGACGATCGCGGTGCCGTGGCGCTTCTGCAGGTCGCGCAGCAGCGCCAGCACCTGCGCCTGCGTCGTGACGTCGATCGCGGTCGTCGGCTCGTCGGCGATCAGCAGGCGAGGCTTGCAGGACAGCGCCATCGCGATCATCGCGCGCTGGCGCAACCCGCCGGAGAGCTGCCAGGAATAGGAATCGAGCCGCTGCTCGGGCATCGAGATGCCGACGTCGCGGAACAGGTCGACCACGATGGCGCGCGCGTCGGCACGGCTTACCGCGCCGCCCTCCGGCCGCCATTGCCGCGCGTGCAGGCGGATCGCCTCGACGATCTGCTCGCCCACCGTGTGGACGGGGCTGAACGAGGCCATCGGCTCCTGCGGGATCAGCGCGATTTCCGCGCCGCGGATCTCGCGGATCTCGCGGCCGCGCGGGTCGAGCCGCGCGAGGTCGACCGCATCGCCCCCGGCGCGGCGGAAGAGCATCTCGCCGGCGGCGATGCGGCCGGGCGGGTCGACGAGCTGCAGCATCGCCTTCGTCGTCACGCTCTTGCCGCAGCCGCTCTCGCCGACGATGCCGACGACCTGGCCCGGCATCACGTCGAAGCTGACCCCGTCGACGGCGCGCACGCTGCCCTCGTCCAGGCCGAAGACGACCTTGAGGCCGCGCACGGAGAGCAGCGGTCCGCCGGTCACCCGCGCCTCACTTCGAATACGGGTCGGAGGCGTCGCGCAGGCCGTCCCCGACGAGGTTGAAGGCGAGCACCGCCACGATCACGAGCAGGCCGGGCAGCAGCAGCCACGGCGCCAGCGCCAGCGTCTGGATGTTCTGCGCCTCCTGCAGCAGCACGCCCCAGCTGATGGCGGGCGGCCTGATGCCGAGGCCGAGGAAGGAGAGCGACGTCTCGTTGATGATCATCACCGGGATGGCGAGCGAGCTCGTCGCGATGATGTGGCTGAGGAAGGTCGGCACCATGTGCCGCACGATGATGCGCCAGCGGCTGCAGCCCGCGAGCTCCGCCGCCAGCACGAAGTCCTCCTCGCGCAGCGCAAGGAACCGGCCGCGCACCTCGCGGCCCAGCGTCGTCCAGCCGATGAGCGACAGGATCACCGTGATCGCGAAGAAGACCTGCGTCGGCGTCCAGTCGCGCGGCAGCGCCGCGCTGAGCGCGAGCCAGATCGGGATCGTGGGCACGGATTGCAGGATCTCGATCAGGCGCTGGATCACCTGGTCGATCCATCCGCCGAAATAGCCCGAGATCCCGCCGAGCACGATGCCGAGCACGACGCTGAGCGTCACCGCCACGAGCCCGATCGTCATCGAGGTCTGCGTGCCGTGCATGATGCGCGACCACTGGTCGCGCCCCATGCGGTCCGAGCCGAGCAGGAAGATCCGCTGCTCCGGGTCCAGCGGCCCGACGAGCCTGACCTTGGCGCGGACGAGGCCGAGGAAGCGGTATTCCGGGCCGTCGACGAAGAAGCCGATGCGGATCTTGCGGGCGGGATCGGTCCCCCACTCCATGCGCAGCGTCACCGGGTTGCGCTTGCCCACCGCGGCGGGGACCCAGGGGGCCCACTTGCCGTCGTCGAGGAAGTGGATCGACTGGATCGGGATGAAGGCCTGGCGCGCGTCGGTGCGCTCCGGATCCTGGGTGCTGAAGAAGTCGGGGCAGAGGACGATCGCGTAGAGCACGGCGAGGACCGCGGCGCTCGCGAGCGCGAGCTTGTGCTTGCGGAACCGCCACCAGACCAGGGTCCAGTTGGAGGCGACGGAGATCCTCTCCTCCGCGGCGGACATCTCGGCGGCTGCACCGGCCATGTCAGCCATCTATCCTGATGCGGGGGTCGAGCCAGGCGAGCAGGATGTCGGAGAGCAGCGTGCCCACGATCGTCAGCATGCAGTAGATCAGCAGGATGCTGCCCGCGAGGTACATGTCCTGGTTGACCAGCGCGCGCAGCAGCAGGGGCCCGATGTTGGGCAGG
>CANMWW010000381.1 GCA_947500965.1 Alphaproteobacteria bacterium | reverse complement strand
TCCAAGCCTCAGACATGGGAGCGGGCCGGTGGATGATCCCAAGCTACTCGAGGTGCTCGAGGCCTTTGCCGCGCGCATCTGCCATGACCTGGTCGGCGCGGTCGGCGCCGTGTCGAACGGGGTCGAGCTCCTCTCGGAGGGCGGCGAGGCGGCCGACCCCGAGGTGCTGGCGCTGATCTCGTCCTCCGCGCGCACGGCGAGCCGGCGCCTCCAGTATTTCCGCACCGCCTTCGGCACGGGCAGCGCCCTTTCCGCCACGCGACCGCTCGATGGAGCGAGAAGCCTGGCCGCGTCCTTCCTCGAGGAGGGCAAGGTCGGGCTCGACTGGCCGGAACCGCCCGCCGCGGCCGAGGCGGCCGCCGGGCGCCGCGCGGCGAAGGCGATCCTGAACCTGGTCATCGTCGCGGCGGATTGCCTGCCGCGCGGCGGCCGCGTCGCCATCGAGGCCGCGCCCGTGGACGCCGGCCTGTCGATCCGGGTCCGCGCGGCGGGAGCGCAGGCGCGCCTCGCCGACGACCACCGCGCGGCGCTTGCCGCTTCCGGCGGCACGCCGACGCCGCGTGGCGCCCCCTCCTGGATCGTGCGCGCGCTGGTCGACGCCGCGAAGGGCAGCGTCGACGTCGCGGAGGGGCAGGACATGGTCGTGCTCGCGTTGCGCGTGCCGCGGCAGTACTGAAGGGGCGGGACGGTTCGGAAGGCGAATTGTTCCTTAACCACTCCAACCTATCCACGTCCGCCCGGACAGCATCGAGCGCCCGACACCCTGCTTCGCCGCATGAAGAAGCCCACACGGATCGAGGAGAGGCAGCCGCGCGCGCGCACGGCACCAGCGCCAGCGCCCGCGGCGCCCGCCCGGGAACCCGTGCCCGACGCGCCCCGTCCGAGGACATGCGTGGTCATCGACGATTCCCGCGTGATCCGCATGGTCGTGCGCCGCATCCTCGAGGCCATGGGCCTCGCGGTCGTCGACGCCGCGGACGGCTACACGGGGCTCATTGCCTGCCGCGAGGCCATGCCCGACCTGGTGGTGCTGGACTGGAACATGCCGGTGATGGACGGCGGCGGCTTCCTCGCCGAGCTCCGGGCCTCGCCCGGCGGCGAAGGCGTGCCCGTCATCGTGTGCTCGTCCCACAACGACCCCGCGCGCATCGCGGCCGCGCTCGAGGCGGGGGCGAACGAGTACGTGATGAAGCCCTTCGACGCCGACATCCTCCACGGCAAGCTCGCCCAGCTCGGGATCTTCCGGTGAAGCCGGCGACCTACACGGCGCTGTCCGACTGGCTCTACGCGCGGCTCGGCCTCTCGCTCGGCCACGACAAGGCCTATCTCGTGGAGAGCCGCGTGGCGCCTGTCCTGCGCCGCCACGGGATCGCGAGCATGGACGTCCTCGGCGCCCAGCTTCGGCGCGGCCTTCCCGAGGACGTGGCGCGCGAGATCTGCGGCGCCATGACGGCGAACGAGAGCGCCTTCTTCCGCGACATCCGGCCCTACGCCCATTTCGCGCGCGTCGCCCTGCCGGCGCTGCTGCGCGCGCGGGCCGGCACGCGCAGGCTGCGCATATGGAACGCGGCCGCGGGAGGAGGGCAGGAGGCCTACTCGATCGCCATGCTTCTGCACGAGGCGCGCGCCGCGCTCGAGGGCTGGGCGGTGGAGATCGTCGCGACGGACATCGGCGACGAGGTCCTGCGCCGCGCGCGCGAGGGCGTCTACACGCATTTCGAGATCCAGCGCGGCCTGCCAGCGCGGCTCATGGTCCGCCATTTCATCCGCCAGGAGGATCGCTGGCAGGCGTCGCCGGAGCTGCGCGCGGCGATCCGCTTCGGCGCATTCAACCTGATGCACGACCCGCGGCCGCTCGGCGTCTTCGACGCGGTCTTCTGCCGCTACGCGCTCGTCCAGCTGGAGGCGGCGTCGCGCGAGGCGATCTCGGGGCGCATCGCGCAGATCCTCGCCGGGGACGGCTTCCTCTATCTCGGCGAGGGCGAGGTCGCGCGCCCGGCCCTGTTCGCGCCCGTCCCGGGCGAGAAGGGGATCTTCACCCATGCGCCGCGCGTACCCGGGGGCGTCGCGCCGTCGCTGCGTCCCTGAGCCTCCGGGCCGGGAATGGGAAGGGGGCGGCGACCGTCCCGGCCACCGCCCCCTGTCGCGTCGCCGCCCTGCCCGGGAGGGCTCAGGCTGCGGCTTCCTTGTCGCCGCGGGCCTTGGCCGGGGCGGGGTCGCGCAGCACGTAGCCGCGGCCCCAGACCGTCTCGATGTAGTTCTCGCCCTCGCAGGCCGAGGAGAGCTTCTTGCGCAGCTTGCAGACGAAGACGTCGATGATCTTCAGCTCCGGCTCGTCGATCCCGCCATAGAGGTGGTTGAGGAACATCTCCTTGGTGAGCGTCGTTCCCTTGCGCAGGGAGAGCAGCTCCAGGATCCCGTATTCCTTGCCGGTGAGGTGGATCGGCGCGCCGTTCGACTCGACCGTGCGGGTGTCGAGGTTGATGGTGAGCTTGCCCGTCTTGATGATCGACTGGGAGTGGCCCTTCGCCCTTCGCACGATCGCGTTGATGCGCGCGACGAGCTCGCGCTTGTCGAAGGGCTTGGTGATGTAGTCGTCGGCGCCGAAGCCGAGGCCCTTGAGCTTGTTGTCCAGCTCCGACAGGCCCGAGAGGATCAGGATCGGCGTCTTGACGCGCGCCGCGCGGAGCCGGCGCAGGACCTCGTAGCCGTCGATGTCCGGCAGCATGAGGTCGAGGATGATGATGTCGTAGTCGTAGATCTTGCCGATCTCGAGGCCATCCTCTCCGAGGTCGGTGGTGTCGCAGACGAAGCCCTCGGACTTGAGCATCAGCTCGATGCTCTTCGAGATCGCGGCATCGTCCTCAACGAGCAGAACCCTCATCTGCGGACTCCCTCAATGGCGTTCAGCATGGCGTGGTTAACCAAGGCTAACGACCGGTAGGTTAAGAAAGCGTTAACAACTGGGTTCCTTGTATTCCTGTCCGCTTTCCATCGACGCTCATCCACCCCTTAGCAGTTTATTCAGCAAGTTTGGTTGATGGTCTGGATGCCAGCCAACGCGTTCCGGGGACGCACTGCGCGTCTGGATACATGCATAGCCTCTCTCCCAGCATCGCCATCCGCCGCATCCAGCCCCAGCGCCATTTCGGCCGCGTCAGCGCCGTGATGGGGCTGATGGTCGAGATCGGCGGGATCGGCCATGTCCTCGCGGTCGGAAGCCGCTGCTTCGTGACCTCGCGCTCCGGCGCCAGGCTGCTCTGCGAGGTCGTCGGCTTCCGCGGGGAGCGCGCCGTGGCGCTGCCCTTCGGGTCGCTGGAGGGCATCGGCGTGGGGTGTCGCGTCGAGCTGCTGGAGTCCGACCCGGTCTTCCACCCGCATGCGGGATGGCTCGGGCGCGTGGTCAGCGCGCTCGGCGAGCCGCTCGACGGGGGCGGGCCGCTGCCCCACGGGCCCGAGGCAAGGCCCATCAAGGGGGTGCCGCCCTCGGCCCATGCGCGCCAGCGCGTGCGCGGCAAGGTCGACCTCGGCGTGCGCGCGATCAACGCCTTCACGACGGTCTGCCGCGGGCAGCGCATGGGCATCTTCGCGGGCTCGGGCGTCGGCAAGTCGACGCTGCTGTCGATGATGGCGC
>CANMWW010000380.1 GCA_947500965.1 Alphaproteobacteria bacterium | reverse complement strand
CGTCCTCGTCCTCGCCGACCACGACAACGCGTCGCTCCGGGCCGCGACGCTCAACGCCGTCACCGCCGCCGCGCAGCTCGGCGAGGTGCATGTCCTCGTCGCCGGCCATGGCTGCGACGGCGCCGCCGCCGCGGCCGCGCGCGTCGCGGGCGTCGCGAAGGTGCTGAAGGTGGACGCGCCCTCCTGCGGCCACCCGCTCGCCGAGAACATCGCGCCGCTGGTCGCGCGGCTGGCCGCCGGCTACGGCCACGTGGTCGCCGCGTCGACCACCGTCGGCAAGAACATCATGCCGCGCGTCGCCGCCCTGCTCGACGTCCAGCAGGTCTCGGAGGTGATCCAGGTCGTCTCCGCCGACACCTTCGTGCGCCCGATCTACGCCGGCAACGCGCTGGCGACCGTGCAGTCGAAGGACGCGATCCGCGTCATCACCGTGCGCGGCACGGCCTTCCCGCCCGCCGCGGCCGAGGGCGGCTCCGCGCCGATCGAGGCCGTCGGCGACGCCGCCGACGCCGGGCTTTCGTCCTTCCTGCGCTCCGAGCTGTCGAAGTCCGAGCGCCCGGAGCTGACCTCCGCGCGCATCGTGGTCTCGGGCGGGCGCGGCATGGCGAACGGCGAGAACTTCAAGACCTACCTCGAGCCGCTCGCCGACAAGCTCGGCGCCGCGGTCGGCGCCTCGCGCGCGGCCGTCGACGCGGGCTACGTCCCGAACGACTACCAGGTCGGCCAGACCGGCAAGGTCGTGGCGCCCGACCTCTATGTCGCCGTCGGCATCTCCGGCGCCATCCAGCACCTCGCCGGCATGAAGGATTCGAAGGTGATCGTCGCCATCAACAAGGACGAGGAGGCGCCGATCTTCCAGGTCGCCGACTACGGCCTCGTCGGCGACCTCTTCAAGCTCGTCCCGGAACTGGCGGCCGCTCTGCCGCCGCGCAAGTGATCGACCAGGAGCCAGTGGCATGATCAGCACGATCGGAATCGTCGGCGCCGGCCAGATGGGCAACGGCATCGCGCATGTCTGCGCCGCCTCCGGGCATCCGGTCCGGATGCTCGACGTCAACCAGGAGGCGATCGACCGTGGCCTCAGGACGATCGGCGGCAACCTCGACCGGCAGCTGTCCAAGGGCACGATCACGGCCGAGCAGAAGGCGCAGACGCTCGCGCGCGTCTCGACCGGGACCGACTACGCGCTGTTCGGCGACTGCGACCTCGTCATCGAGGCGGCGCCGGAGAACGAGGCGCTCAAGCGCGAGGTCTTCCGCAAGCTCTGCCCGGTGCTGAGGCCCGACGCGATCATCGCGTCGAACACCTCCTCGATCTCGATCACACGGCTCGCGGCGATGACCGACCGCCCCGCGCGGTTCATCGGCATGCACTTCATGAACCCCGTGCCGATCATGAAGCTGGTGGAGATCATCCGCGGCATCGCGACCAGCGAGGAATGCTTCGTCGCCATCCGCGACCTGACGAGGAAGCTCGGCAAGTCGGCGGCGGTGGCCGAGGACTTCCCGGCCTTCATCGTCAACCGCATCCTGCTGCCGATGATCAACGAGGCGGTCTACACGCTCTACGAGGGCGTCGGGAACGTCGAGTCGATCGACACCGCGATGAAGCTCGGCGCGAACCACCCGATGGGCCCGCTCGAGCTCGCCGACTTCATCGGCCTCGACACCTGCCTCGCGGTGATGCACGTGCTCCACGACGGCCTCGCGGATTCCAAGTACCGCCCCTGCCCGCTGCTCGTGAAGTACGTCGAGGCCGGCTGGCTCGGCCGCAAGGCGAAGCGCGGCTTCTACGACTACAGCGGCGAGAAGCCCGTCCCGACGCGCTGATCCGTCCGGCACCAGCCCGGGGCGGGCAGCTCCGCCCGGGGGCGAGGCTCCTCGAACCGGAGCCCCGGCCATTGCGCGCGCCATCGCTTCGCGGCGATGCGCGCGTCGTAGTCCCCGCGCCTGGCGGCGCCCCACGGCGTCGGGCGGCAGGCCAGGCCGAGAAGGTCGTCGACGCCGAAGGGCGCGACGATCGCGAGCGTGTCGTCGGCTTCGAGGCGGATGCCCACGGCGGTGGGCGTCTCGAGCCAGAAGGTCATCGCGTGCGCGGTGTCGCGATGGGGCGGAAGGCCCTTCGCGACATGCATGCGCGCCTGGTTGCGCACCTCCCACGCGGCGTCCGGGAACGCGCGGGCGAGCCGCGCCTCGGCATCCGCCTCGCGCGCGCGACCGGCGTCCGACGGATCGAAGAAGAGCACGTCGACGTCGTTCCGCTCGCGCCGCGGCGCCAGCCCGTGGAGCGCGTCCCAGGCGCGGTCGCGCAGGAAACCGGCAGCGATGCACCAGTCGGGCAGCGCCAGGTCGCGCACCACGCGCAGTTGCGCGACGGCGCGCGCGTCGGCCGCGACCAGCCGGGCGATCCAGGACATCGGGTCGGGCGCGGCGTCCGCCCCCGCCCCGGGCGACGCCATCACGAGCCGATGGCGCGGCGAAGCAGCGCCTCGAACGCGGGCGAGTCCCATTCGGCGGCGCCGAGCACGCGGCCCAGCTCGCGGCCCTCGCGGTCGAGCACGACCGAGACGGGCAATCCCGGCGCGCCGAGCACGCGCACGGCCGCGTTCGACGGGTCGAGATAGGTCGCCAGCCTCGTCAGGCCGAGCTTCCCGAGGAACGGGGCGACGACGGCGGCGCCCTGGCGATCGACCGAGATCGCGACGACGTCGAAGTCGGGCCCGCCCAGGCGGGCGGCGATGCGGTCGAGCGCCGGCATCTCCTCGACGCAGGGCGCGCACCACGTCGCCCAGAGATTGACCAGGACGACGCGCCCGCGCCATTCGGCGAGGCTGCGCGCCGCGCCCGCGCCGTCGATGAAATCGAGCGCGACCGGCTCGCCACGCGCGTTGGCCGGCTGCCACTGGCCGAGGTTGCGCGCCTGCGGCGACGGCGCAGGCGGCGGTGGCGGCGGCGCCATCCGGTCGAAGAACACGAGGGCCAGCACGACACCCGCCAGCACCAGCGCGACGAGGGCGACGACGAGGCGCAGCGACGCCAGATTCATGGATGCGTGTCCCGCATGCGCTGGCCTATAACAGGCCGCCGCAACGCTTTCATCCACAGCTTCGCCGGGACTTCCAGCCATGCCTGACAGCAAGCGCCGCAGGGCGCGCGCGAACGCGCCCGCCAACCAGCTCTGGGGCGGCCGCTACGCCGCGGGTCCCGCCGCGGTGATGACCGCGATCAACGCCTCGATCGACGTCGACCGGCGCCTGTGGCGCGAGGACATCCAGGGCTCGCTCGCGCATGTCGCGATGCTCGCGCGGCAGGGGAGCGTCCGTCCGGCCGACGCGGCCAGGATCACCCGCGGCCTCAAGAAGGTCGCCGCCGAGATCGAGGCAGGCAAGTTCGCCTTCAGCACCGCGCTGGAGGACATCCACATGAACGTCGAGGCGCGGCTGGCCGAGCTCATCGGCAAGCCGGCCGGCCGCCTGCACACCGCGCGCTCGCGCAACGACCAGGTCGCGACCGACCTCGCGCTCTGGCTGCGCGCCGCCTGCGCGCGCGCCGACGCGATGATCGGCGAGCTCCAGCGCGCGCTCCTCGCCCAGGCCGAGGCGCATGCCGGCACGATCATGCCGGGCTACACGCACCT
>CANMWW010000379.1 GCA_947500965.1 Alphaproteobacteria bacterium | reverse complement strand
CGCCGCGGCGATGAAGATCTCGTAGGGCGCGAAGGTGCGCGAGACGATGTCGCGCGCGACGCCGGTGATGTCGCTCATGGTGATCATGCTGACCAGCGCCGTGGCCTTCAGGAGGCTGACCACCTCGTTGCCATAGGCCGGGAGCGCGAGGCGGATGGCGATCGGCGCCGTGACGAGCACGAAGCGCCGCGAGGGCGACAGGCCGAGCGAGCGGCCAGCCTCGTGCAGGCCCTTGTCGACGCCGAGGATGCCGCCGCGCAGGATCTCGGCGGTGTAGGCGCCGCAGTTGACCGAGAAGGCGAGCACCGCGCACCAGTAGGGCTCGCGCAGGACCGGCCACAGGACGCTCGACCGCACGGCCTCGAACTGGGAGAGGCCGTAGTATACGAGGAAGAGCTGCACCAGCATCGGCGTGCCGCGGATGACGTAGCAGTAGGCGAAGGCAGGCCAGGACAGCAGGCGGCTGCCGCTGATCCGCATCAGCGCGACCGCGGTCCCGAGCGCGGTGCCGCAGGCGAGCGAGATGGCCAGGAGCTGCAGCGTGAGCCCGGCGCCGAGCGCGATCCGCGGGACGCTGTCGAGGACGAGCTGGATGTCGAAGCTCATCGCGCGACCGCGAGATGACGGTTGGCGCGACGCTCGAGCCGCGCCACCGACGCGACGACGAGCGAGGTCAGCGCCAGGTAGATGAGCGCCACGACGAGGTACATCGTGAAGGGCTGGCCGGTGAGCGTGGTCGCCATCTCCGCCGTGTAGGTGATCTCCTCGACGCCGATGACGGAAAGCAGCGACGTGTCCTTGATGATCGAGTTCATGTGGTTGCCGAGCCCCGGGAGGGCGAGGCGCCACATCTGCGGCAGCCGGACATGGACGAAGATGCGCAGCGGCGACAGGCCGAGGGCGCGCGCGGCCTCCACCTGGCCCGCATCGACCCCCTGCAGCGCGCCGCGGAAGGTCTCCGTCGCATAGGATCCGACGACCAGGCTGATGGCGAACGCGCCCGCCCAGATCGGCGGGATGTCGACGAACTTCATCCCCAGGTCGAGCCGCGTCGCGATCCATGTCAGCGTGATCGCCGAGCCGAAGTAGAAGATGAGCACGACCAGGAGCTCGGGCGTGCCGCGGAAGACCGTCGTGTAGATGGCGGCGAGCCGGCGCGCGACGACGTTGCCAGACAGCTTCGCCGTCGCCCCGAGCAGCCCCCAGGCGATCGTCAGGACCAGCGCGATCGCGAAGACGCGCAGGATGACCAGCGACCCGGCGAGGAAGCTGTCCGCCCAGGCGAAGACGGTCGACATGCCGCGCGAAGCGTCGGCGGGAAGGCCCGCGCGCGGCGGGGATCGCCTCCCCGCCGCGACGCGCGCCCGGCCCCGGCCCTCAGTTCGTCGGGTGGATGGCCCAGGGGAAGTACTTGCGGCTGAAGCCGTCGAGCGTGCCGTCCTTGCGCATCGCGAGGATCGCCGTGTCGATGCGCTTGAGCAGCTCGGCATTGCCCTTGCGCACGCCGACGCCGACGCCCTGGCCGAAATACTTCTCCTCCTCGAGCTGAGGCCCGACGACCTCGAAGCCAGCCCCGTCCGGCTTGGACAGGAACTCGAGATGGGTCTTCATCGGGTTGGTCATGATCACGTCGACGCGGCCGGACTTGAGCTCGAGGTAGAGCTGCTCGACCGTGTCGTAGCGCACGACCGTCGCGTCCGGCACCTTGGCCTGGATCCAGTTGTCGTAGGTGGTCGCGCGCTGCAGGCCGACGCGCACGCCCTTGAACGCGGCGGGATTCGGCGTGTTGTCGGCGTTGAAGAGCTTGTAGCCCTTGCTCCTGGCGCCGACGAACTGGCCGATCGAGACGCGGTAGCTCTCGGAGAAGTCGATGCGCTGGCGGCGCTCCTCGGTGATCGACATCGACGCGAGGATGAGGTCGAACTTGTTCGCCAGCAGCGCGGGCAGCATGCCGTCCCACTTCTGGCAGACCCATTCGATCTTCACGCCGAGGCGCTTGCCGAGCTCGTTGCCGACGTCGATGTCGTAGCCCTTCAGCACGCCATCGGTGTCGCGGAAGTTGAACGGGAAATAGGTGCATTCCGAGCCCGCGCGCAGATCCTGCTGGGCAGCGGCCGGGGTGGTCGCGGCGAAGGCGATGGCGATCGCGGAGGCGATGCTTGCGACGAGGTTTCTCATGGTTCGGTTCTCCAAGGCAGGAAACGGGGCGATCGCCGGGCGCCCCCGGCGCTTTCGTCCCCCATGCGTGTTGGCTAGTCTCGGAACGGTGGCCGAGACTGGTCAATACCCCTCGGAGGGTAGCCCTCACCCATGACGGGTCGATGGCCAAGTTGTGGCCGAGACCGGTCAATACCCTCGGAGGGTAGCCGGGAGGCCGACGGGAAAAGGGGCATGGCGACGGCTGGGCAACCATTCGACTGGGCGCGGCACGCGGCGCGGCTGATCGGCGGGATCGGTGGCGACGACCTCTGCCTGCGCGCGCTCGACGCGCTCGACGACCTCGTGGCCTTCGAGCACACGGGCGTCTTCCTCTTCAACCGCCGCCGCCGCCCGCGCGACCTCCTCGCGCGCCGCACGGCGGGCGCGTTCCATCGCACCTATTGCGGCCATACCTACGAGCTCGACCCCTTCTACAAGGGCGCCCAGCGCCCGTTGCCGGCAGGCGTGTTCCGGATGCCGGAGCTCGACCCCGGCTATGGCCAGTACCTCGCCCGCTACGAGATGGGGCCGCGCCTCGCGGACATCCTGCCTCCCGGCGCGTCGCGCGAGCGGCGCGCCGGGAGCGGCCGCCTCGCCGAGGAGGTCGGCTTCCTGATGCCCGTGGGCGCCGGACGCGTGGTCCACATCGCGCTGATCCGCTCCACCGCGATCGGCCCGTTCGGCGAGGACGAGCTCCGCCGCCTGCGCGAGTTCACGCCCGTGCTCGAGGCCGCCTTCGAGGTGCATTTCCGTCGCCTGCCGCAGCCCGCGGACGAGGCGGATGGCGAGGCCGCCGCCGATGCGCGCGCCTGCCCCGAGGCGATCACCGCCCGGCTCAGCGCGCGCGAGGCGGAGGTCGCGGAGCATCTCCTCGCGGGCCTCGCGACGAAGCGCATCGCGGCGCGGCTCTCGATCGCCGACGGCACGGTCAAGGTCCACCGCAGGAACATCTACCGCAAGCTGCATGTCGGATCGCGCGGCGAGCTCCTGTCGCTCTGCCGCGCAACGCGGCGCTAGGCGCCGGGCCTCCGTCTCCAGGACGCGAGCGCGAGCATCGCCCCGCCGGCCAGCAGGCCCCAGAAGGCACCGCTCACGCCGAGCAGCGTGACGCCCGAGGCGGCGACGAGGAAGGTGACCGCCGCCGCCTCGCGCTCCGCCGGCTGCGCCAGCGCGGCGGAGAGCGCGGAGGCGAAGGAGCCCAGCAGCGCGAGCCCGGCCACGGCCTCGATGAGGACCGGCGGCGAGGCGGAGACGACCGCCGCGGCCGCGCCGGCGAGCAGGCCGAGCACGACATAGCCCGCGCCCGCGACGCAGGCCGCGATCCAGCGCCGCGCGGGATCCGGATGCGCGTCCGGCCCCGCGCAGATCGCGGCGGTTATCGCGGCGAGGTTGACGGCATGCGAGCCGAAGGGCGCGGCGAGCATCGAGAAGATCCCGGTCATG
>CANMWW010000378.1 GCA_947500965.1 Alphaproteobacteria bacterium | reverse complement strand
ATCGGCCCGCTGCAGACCAACAAGGCGCGCGAGGCCGTGGCGCTCTTCGACGTGATCGAATCCGTCGACCGCGAGAAGCTCGCGCGCGAGCTGGCGAAGGAGATGGCGCGCGCCGGCCGCCGCCCGCGCCTCTACGTGCAGGTCAATATCGGCGAGGAGCCGCAGAAGGCGGGCGTCGCGCCGGGCGAGCTCGACGCGCTGCTCGAGGCCTGCCGCGGGCTTGGCCTCGCCATCGAGGGACTGATGTGCATCCCGCCCGCCGACCAGCCGCCCGCGCCCTTCTTCGCCAGGCTGCGCGAACTCGCCGCGCGCCACGCGCTGCCAGTCGTGAGCATGGGCATGAGCGGCGACTACGCCGAGGCGATCGCGCAGGGCGCGACGCATGTGCGCGTCGGTTCCGCGATCTTCGGCGTGCGCCCGCGCCCGCCGGCCGAGCCGGCTTGAACCGCCTCAGGGCGGCGCCGCCACCTCGAGCGCGCTGCCTGGCCCGCATCGCGCGAGCAGCCGCAGGAGATCGGGCAGCGCGAGCCCGACGCAGCCCTCGGTCGGTCCAAGGTCCTCGCGGGCGACATGCATGAAGACGGCGCTGCCGGCGCCCGCGACCACGGGGTCGTCGTTGTGGCCGATCACGACGACCACGTCGTAGAGCCCGTCCGCGCGCCAGAGGCGCTCGTGCCGTGCCGCGAAGGGAAGCGATACCTGTTGGTTGTAGAGCGGATCGCCCGGCCAGTCGCACCAGCCATCCTCCTCGCGGATCGCCGCGACCGGCAGGCCGGTGGCCGGTCGCGCGAGGCGGTCGGCGCGCCAGAGGACGCGGCGCAGCGCGAAGCGCCCCGCGGGCGTGGCGCCGTCGCCCTCGACCTTCTGGCGGCGTACGCCGCCATGGCCGAGGCTGCAGGGGACGGCCACGCCGTCCCATCGCAGGATGCCGCGCGCCGACGCGGTCGCTGATACGAGGATCTCCATCGCCGGCGAGCATAGCGCGCGCCGCGAGATGGCTCACTCCGTCCGGTCGAGCATCGCTGCGCGGCCGTCGCCACCGACGCGCATCGCGCGATAGCGGTCGAGCCCATGGAGCATGCGCGAGGCGAAGTCTGGGCCCTCGCCCCGGGCCTGCGCTGGAGGCGGGGCTGGCGCTGCCTCCACCCGCGTGGCGGGGCGCTGGGCCTGCGCCGTTGCCTGCCTTGGCGGCGGCTGCAGGACCGGTGGCGCGAGCTGCGGCGTCGCGAGCGGCGGCGGCGGTGGCGGTATGGCGGGGAGCGCGCCCGCGTCCGTGCCCCCGTTCCCCGGGATCGTGGCAGGGGAAAGGCTGGCGAGGCGCGCGGCAGGGCTCGAGGACAGCGCCGCGGTGGGCAGCCTGGCGCCCGCATGGGCCTGGTAGAAGGCAAGGTCGCGCGCGCCCGCGACGCGCGGGCGCTGCAGGGCGTCGACCGGAGCTTCGCCACGCGGCGTGGCGGTCGCGGCGCCCGCCTCGGGTGGCGGCGCGAGGGCGATGGGCATGGCCGCCGGAGCAGGACCGGCCTGCCCGCCAGCGGCGCCATCGGCCTCGGCCCCCGCCAGGGACAGGGGCGCGCCGGGCGGATCGGCATCCCCGGCACCGGGTTCGCCAGCGGTGGCGACCTCGGTCGAGCCGGCGCCGCGGATGGTGTCGATCGCCATCTCGAGCGCCGTCTTCCCGGTCGCCTGCTCGAAAGCGGCGCCAAGGGCGGCGATCGCCATGCCGATGGGCCCGCCGAACACGAAGCCGCCGACGACCTGGGCCGCCGGATGGGATTTCTCGCCGGTGACGTAGCGATAGACCGCCCCGACGACGGGTATGTGGGGCAGCGGATTGATGGCGGAGAGGAAGGCGCGGAAGCCCGGCCCCTCGTCGCCCGGCTGCGCGCCGGGCGATGCGGGAAGGAAGTCGCGGTCCCGGTCCCAGGCGGGCTGGGGTGCGAGCCTCGTGCTGCCGACGGCATCCATCACGATCGGGCCCTGCAAGTCCCGGTCCAGAACGGGAAGCCTTTTCTCCCAGCGACTTAGCCTCGGCGGGACGATGTGCGCCGGCCGGCGCGGCGGCAAATCCTGCCGCCGGACGGGCGATGCTTGCCGGGCCTCGCGACTTTGTGGAAAGTCGGTATGTCATGGCTTCGGGCAAGCGAATCCTGCTGGTGGACGACGACGCGCATCTGCGCGCCGCGCTCACCGAGCAACTGGCGGAGGATTTCGTGCCCGTGGAGGCGGCGACGGCGGCCGAGGGACGGGCGCTCGCCCTGTCCGAGACCTTCGACGCGATCCTGCTGGATGTCGGCCTGCCGGACCAGGACGGCCGCGCACTCTGCGGCGCGCTGCGCGGGGCGGGGATCGCCTGCCCCATCCTCATGCTCACCGGCGCCACGGAGGAGCACGACATGATCTCCGGGCTCGACGCGGGCGCCAGCGACTATGTCACCAAGCCGTTCCGGATCGGCGAGCTGATGGCGCGACTGCGCGCGCAGCTGCGCCAGCACGCGGCCGCCGAGGACGCCGAATACGCGATCGGCGCGTTCCGCTTCCAGCCCGCGCGCAAGCGCCTGGTCGCGACCACGACGGGCGCGCGGATCCGGCTCACCGACAAGGAAACCGCGATCCTGCGCCATCTCCACCGCGCCGTGGGACAGGTGGTTCCCAGGGATGCACTCCTCGGCGCGATCTGGGGCTATAATTCCGAGGTCAACACCCACACGCTGGAGACGCATATCTATCGCCTGCGCCAGAAGATCGAGGCCGACGCCGCGAACGCGACGCTGCTGGTGACCGCCCCGGGCGGCTACCGGCTGGTGCGCTGAGGGCGGCGCGCATGGCGGCGTTCTCGGTCACGTTCTGGGGAGTGCGCGGCTCGATCGCCTGTCCCGGCCCGGACACGCTGCGCTACGGCGGCAACACCGCGTGCCTCGAGGTGCGGCTCGGCCAGCGCGTGGTGATCCTCGATGGCGGCACGGGCCTGCGGCGGCTCGGCGCGAAGCTCGACCGCGCGGGCGCGGTCGACGCCGACATCCTCTTCACCCACACGCATCTCGACCATATCTGCGGCCTGCCCTTCTTCAGCTCGGTCTACGCGCAGGGCAATCGCTTCCGCCTCTGGGCGGGCCACCTCCTGCCCGCGCACACGCTGCGCGAGGTGCTGGCGGAGATGATGCGCGCGCCGCTCTTCCCGGTGCCGATCACGGTGCTTGGCGCCGAACTCGAGTTCCACGACTTCAATGCCGGCAAGCCGATCGACCTCGGCCGCGGGCTTGTCGTGCGCACGGCGGTGCTCAACCACCCGAACGGCGCCACCGGCTACCGCATCGACCATGCCGGAAGGTCGCTGTGCTACGTCACCGACACCGAGCATGTCCCCGGGCGCCACGACCCGAACGTGGTCGAGCTCGCGCGCGGCGCCGACCTGCTCGTCTATGACTGCACCTACACGGACGCCGAGTATCCGCGCTACGCGGGCTGGGGCCATTCGACCTGGGAAGAGGGCGTGCGGCTCTGCGAGGCCGCCGGCGTGCGGCGGCTCGCCATCTTCCACCACGACCCCGCGCGCGACGACGCCGCCATGGACGAGATCGCCGCCGCGGCCGAGGAGCGCCGGCCCGGCACGATCGTCGCGATGGAAGGGATGACGCTCAACCCGTGAGCGGT
>CANMWW010000377.1 GCA_947500965.1 Alphaproteobacteria bacterium | reverse complement strand
CGCCGCTGCGATCCGGGCCTCGGCGTCGCGGATGCGTCCGGCAAGTTCGTTGCCGAGCACTGCCTGACGCTCGGCGCTCTCCTTGGCCAGGGCGGCCTCGGTGGAGCGGCCGACGTCCTGGGCCTTCGCCCGGGATTCGCCGAGGGTCTTCTCATAGGCGGCACGCGTCTGGTCGGCCTCCGCCTTGAGGGCGGAGGCACGGTCGAGATCGCTGCCGATCCGGTTCGCGCGCGCCTCCAGCACCGCGCCGATGCGCGGCAACGCCACCTTGCTCATGATCAGGTAGAGCACGACAAAGGCGACGCCGAGCCAGAAGATCTGGCTCGGGAACCGGGTCAGATCGAATTGCGGCATGCCGGCCTTCTGGGCATCGGCGGCCATGGCCATGTCGATGGACAGGCAGACCGATGCCGCAGAGGCGAGGAGGAGGGCGCGGAGGATCATCATCGAAGTACCGGCGATAGCCGCCGGCCCGTTCGTCAGGAGACGTAGACGAGGATGGCGACGACGAAGGCGAGCAGCGCGATGAACTCGGTCACCGCGAAGCCGATATAGGCGAAGGTCTGCACGTTGTCCTTGGCGGCTGGGTTGCGGCCGACGGCCTGGATCAGGCTGGCCCACACGGAGCCCACGCCGATGCCGGCGCCGATCATGCCGATGGCGGCGAGGCCCATGCCGATGAGCTTGGCTGCAGAAGCGTCCATTGGAGTAGTCCTTTCTGGTTGGAGCTTGTTGGAGTTCGACCGCCGCGATCCGTCAGTGCAGGTGGATCGCGTCGTTCAGGTAGATGCAGGACAGGATGGTGAAGATGTAGGCCTGCAGGAACGCGACGAAGAACTCGAGCGCGGTCAGGCCGATCAGCATCCCGAAGGGCAGCACGCCCGGCAGGATGAAGAACTTCACGCTGCCCAGCGTGATCACGAAGCCGGCGAAGATCTTCAGGATGATGTGCCCGACCGTCATGTTCGCGAAGAGGCGGACCGAGAGGCTGACCGGGCGCGAGAGGTAGGAGATCACCTCGATCGGGATCAGGATCGGCGCGGCCGCGATCGGCGCGCCGTGCGGGAAGAACAGGCTGAAGAAATGCGTGCCGTGGCGCGCGATGCCGATGAAGGTGATGCCCACGAAGATCGTCAGCGCCAACGCGAAGGTGACCGCGATGTGGCTCGTGAAGGTGAACGCGCCGGGCAGCATGCCGAGCAGGTTGCCGACCAGCACGAAGCTGAAGACGGAGAAGACGAAGGGGAAGTACTTGCGGCCCTCGTCGCCGACGTTCTCGCGCACCATGCCGGCGATGAACTCGTAGCCGAGTTCCGCCACCGACTGGAGGCGGCCGGGCACGAGGTCGCGGCTGCGCACCGAGAAGACCAGGAGGCCGGCGATCACCGCCACCGCGATGGCCATCATGAGCGCGGAATTCGTGAACGAGACGTCCAGCTTCCCGAGGGAGAGCGGGACGAGGGGCTTGATGGTGAACTGCTCGAGCGGACTGGCCACGGTCGTCTCTTTCGCTTCGGGCCGGCGCGCCGCCTGAGGCCCGCCGGGTTTCAGTTCATCTCCCGCCCGTTCGGGGCGAGGGCGGTTTCATTCCCGCTTCCCGCGTTCCCCGGCGATCCGGCGGCGCGCCGCGTCCGCGGCGCGCACCGTGCGGAGCATGTTCATCATCCCGGCCGCGAAGCCGAGGGCGAGGAACACGAGCAGGAACCAGGGGCTGGTGCCGAGCCACCGGTCGAGC
Organism: Alphaproteobacteria bacterium; assembly: GCA_947500965.1. Taxonomy (GTDB): domain Bacteria; phylum Pseudomonadota; class Alphaproteobacteria; order CACIAM-22H2; family CACIAM-22H2; genus CAIOSQ01. Next base: position 1,930 of record CANMWW010000377.1, on the reverse strand, counting down.
GCCAGTCCCATTCCCGTGCCGACGGCGACCCCCGCGAGGAGGTCGACGGCGACCCTGAAGCCGAGGCCGAGCTGACCGGTGTTGCGCGCCGCGGCAGCGCTTGCCGTGTCGCGACCGCCGTCCCTCCGTTCCCGCGCCGCCGCGAGGCGGGCCTGGAAGTCGTCCCTTTCGGGACCGTCGGAAGGCTTTGCGGGATCAGTCTCTGCCATGGCCCGGAGGAAATGTTCCCGGCCGTTTTCGCGGCGCGGAAAATACGGACGGGGTACCACCTTGTCAAGGCGGATGACCCGCTTTCAAAAGGCTGAAACACCGATGTTTTCGGGGCTTCGGCCGCTTCGCGCCCTCATGCCGTCGCGCGCATGCGCTCGGCCTGGGCGAGGTCGACGGAGACGAGCTGGCTGATGCCCCGCTCGGCCATCGTCACGCCGTAGAGCCTGTCCATGCGCGCCATGGTCATGCGGTGGTGGGTGACGACCACGAAGCGCGTCTCGGTGCGCCCGGAGATCGTCTCCAGCAGCTTGCAGAACCTGTCGACATTGGCGTCGTCCAGCGGCGCGTCGACCTCGTCCAGCACGCAGATCGGCGCCGGCGTGGTCAGGAACACCGCGAAGAGCAGCGCCAGCGCCGTCAGCGCCTGCTCGCCGCCCGAGAGGAGCGACAGGGTCTGCAGCTTCTTGCCCGGCGGCGAGGCCATGACCTCGAGGCCGGCGTCGAGCGGGTCGTCGCTGGCCTGCTCGCCTTCCTCGGCGGGCGGGGCGGCCAGCTGCAGGTGCGCCTTGCCGCCGCCGAACAGCGCGACGAAGAGCTCCGAGAAATGCCGGTTGACCTGCTCGAAGGCGGCGAGCAGGCGCTCGCGGCCCTCGCGGTTCAGGCTGCCGATGCCCTGGCGCAGCTTTCCGATCGCCGCGAGCAGGTCGCCGCGCTCGCCCATCATCGCCTGCAGCTGCTGGTCGAGCTCCTGCGCCTCCTGCTCGGCGCGCAGGTTCACGGGGCCCATGTTGTCGCGCTCGCGCGTCAGCCGCTCGAGCCGCGACTCGACCTGCTCGATCGAGGGCAGGTCGTCGGCGGGGTCGACGCCGCCCGCCGCCAGGGTCTGGTCGGGCTCGCAGTCGAGCCGCTCGCGGATGCGCTGCGCCACCTCGGCGATCTGCCGGGCGGCCTGCTCCGCCGCCGATTCGGCGCGCACGCGGTCCTCGCGCTCGCCCATCAGCGTGGCCTCCTCGGCCTTGAGCGCGCGCTCGGCCTCGCGGGTCTGGGTCTCGGCGACGGCCAGCGCGTCGGCATGGCCGCGACGCTCGGCCTCGGCGGCGGCGACGAGCTCGAGCAGCTCGCCCCGGCGCGCCGCGATCTCCGCGGGCTGCGCGGCGAGGCGGCCATGCTCCTCCACCTGCGCTGCATGGCGCTCGGCGAGCACGGCCGCCTGCTGCTCGGCGGAGGCCGCGCGGTTGCGCCAGGCGGCGACGTCGGAGGCGATGCCCGCGAGCCGCCGGCGGCGCTGCTCGGCCTCGCCGACCAGACGGCGCTCGTCGCCCTGCATGGCCATCAGCTGCTCGCGCCCTGCCTTGAGCTCCGCGCGCCCGAGCTCGAGGAGCCTGCGCGCCTCGTCGATGTCGGGCAGCGCGGCGAGGCGCTCCTGAACGCCGGCCCGGCGCTCCTCCTCGCCCGCGCGCTCGACGCCGAGGCGCTCGATCCGCTCGGCGAGGGCGGCCAGGCGCGCGGCCTGCTCGGCGCTCTCCCGCGCGAGCCGCGCGGCGGCCTGCCGGGACTGCTCGACGCGACCCTGCGCCTCGCGCGCGCCCTGGCGCGCGCCGCGCTCGGAGTCGGCGGCGGCGGATTCCTCCTGGCGGGCGGCCTGCATGCGCGTGCGCGCACCCTCGAGCTGGGCGCCCGTCGCGGCGCGCTGCGGCAGCAACTCGGCAAGGCGATTGCG
>CANMWW010000376.1 GCA_947500965.1 Alphaproteobacteria bacterium | reverse complement strand
GCCCTCGGCATGCTCGGCGGAGACGGGCACGGGATCGCCGAAGCCCAGGCCATGGCCCTCGGCGAGGCCGGGGATCCCGGCCTTCCCCTCGCACTTGTTGGCGAGCAGGAGCACGCGGCAGCCGATGCGGCGAAGCACGCGGGCGAATTCGCGGTCGAGCGAGGTCACGCCCTCGCGCGCGTCGATCACGAGGAGGACGAGGTCTGCCTCCTTGGCCGCCGCCTCGGTCTGCCGGCGCATGCGCGCCTCGAGGCTGCGGCCCTCTGCATCCTCGAAGCCCGCGGTGTCGAAGACCCGAAAGCGCAGGGTGCCGAGCTTCGCCCGCCCCTCGCGCCGGTCGCGCGTCAGGCCGGGCGTGTCGTCGACGAGCGCGAGGCGCCTGCCGGTGAGCCGGTTGAACAGCGTCGACTTGCCGACATTGGGGCGGCCGACGATGGCGACGGTGAATGGCCGCTCGCGGGCCGCGCCACCCGCAGGATCCGGTCCCGACATCGTCAGCGCAGCGCGACGAGGTCGGCGTCGTCGGTGACGACGTAGATCGTGCCGCCGGCCACGGCCGGGGCCAGCGTGACGCCACCCGGCATGCGCAGGCGCTCCATCACCGCGCCGGTCTCCGGCGACAGCGTCACCGCCTGGCCCGCCGAACTGAAGACGAGCACGCGGCTGCCGACCACGACCGGCCCCGTCCAGACGATGCGCCCGCGGCGCTTCTGAGGCTCGACGAACTGCTCGAGCGCCGAGACCCAGCGCACGCGCCCGTCGCGCCGATGCACCGCGACGACCTCCGCGTCGGGGGTCGTCGCGAACAGGAAGTCGCCCGCGAGCCAGGGCGTCTCGAAGCTGCCGACGCCCTGCTCCCAGATGCGCGCGCCGCTGCGCAGGTCGATCGCGGCCATGAGCCCGGAATGGCTGACGGCGAAGACGGTGCCGCGGTCGATGACCGGCAGCCCGCGGACGTCCGAGAGCGCGGAGAGCGAATCCGCCCGCAACGCGCCCGAAAGCGAATCGCCCCAGGAGACGCGGCCGGACTCTGCGCGCAGCGCGAAGATCTCGCCCGAGGAGAACGAGGCGACGACCGCGTTGCCCTCGACCGCGGGGCTCGACGCGCCGAACAGCCCGGCGTTCTCGGTGATCCCGGAATGCGACCAGAGCTTCCGCCCCGTCTGCACGTCGAGCGCGTGGACCTGGTTGTCGACGGAGATGACGAAGAGCCGGTTGCCCGCCACCGTGGGCCCCGAGCGCAGGGGCGCTGTCAGCGTGGTGCGCCAGGCCTCCTTGCCGGTCGCGGCATCCAGCGCGAGGACCTGCGCCTGCCCGGTCGCGACATAGAGGTTGCCGCCGGCCACGGCCACGCCGCCACCGCCCGCCGAGGAACGCGACCCGGCCGCCTCGACGTCCACCCGCCAGACCGTGCTGCCGCGCACCGCGTCGATCGCGCGCAGCGAGGTCCCCGCGTCGAGCGTGTAGACGCGCCCGTCGGCCACGACAGGCCCGCTCGTCAGCCGCCCATCCCGCGAACTCCCGCTGCCGATGCCCACGCGCCAGGCGACGCCGATGCCGGCGACCTGCAGGTGCTGCATCGAATGGGCCGGGGTGCCGCCCGGCTGCGGCCAGGCAGCGTTCGCCACGGCATCGGGGAGAACGACCGGCAGGTCGGCGATGCGCTGGTCCGGCGCGATCTTCGTCTCGTTGCGCAGCACGGCGACGCGCTCGCCGGGAAGAGGCTTCTTCGGGGGCGAGCCGAAATAGCGGTCGAAGAGGTCGCAGCCGCCCAGGGCGAAGGCGGCGACGAGCAGCGCAGCGTGGGAGGCGGCGCGAAGGGACATCAGCCGCCGAGCGCCTGCAGCATCTCGGTGGCGCGGGCCCGCAGGCTCGTCGGGGCGCCCGGATCGTCGGCGATGCGCGTCAGCATGTCGCGCGCCTTCGCCTCGTCCTTCGCGCGCAGCGCGGCGGCGGCGCGGATCTCGAGGGCCGTGAAGCGCCACGGGGAGGAGGAGCTGGAAAGGCGATCCAGCATCGTGTCGACCTCTGCCGCGGGCAGCGTCTCCGCCCCTGCCAGCGCGCCGAGGACGAGCGCCGCGTCGCGAAGGTCCGGGTCGGCCGCGCCGTCGGACGCCACGGCGCGGTAGCCCGCGAGCGCGCCGGACAGGTCGTTGTGCCGCGCGCGCGCGGCGGCCTCGTGCAGGCGCGCCACCAGGGCGTAGCTGCCGCCCTCGCGGCCGATGGCGGCGAATGCGTCGACGGCCTTCTGCCACTGCTCGCCCTCCGCGAGGGCGACGGCCGCGAAGAAGCGCTCGCCCTGCGCCGCGGACTGCTTGCGCTGGTGGTCGGTCCACCAGGTCCAGCCGGCGGTGGCGAGCACGATGGCGACGGCCAGCGCGAGCACGTGGTTGCCGTATTTCTTCCAGAGCCGTTCAGCCCGGTCGCGCCGCAGGTCTTCGTCGACCTCGTTGAAGATGTCTGCCAAGGCACTGCTCGCGGAATGGGGGGCGAAAACGCCGACAACATAGCCATCGGGCCGCCCTCAGGCAAACCGCTTGGCGCCTTGGCATCGATCCGGAAGCGCTTGAAAAAAGGGGGATTTCGGCACCGCCTGGCGGCCTGGCGCGGGATTAACCCTCGCTTAGGCGCCACCATGCCATCACGCATCCATGCGCCTCGCCATTGCCCCCTTCGCCGCCGCACTGCTCCTGCTCGCGGGATGCGAGCTGCCCGTTGCCGGGCTGGTCGAGAACAACAACTACCGGACCAGCGGGCGCAGCATCACGGGATGGGCGATGTCCTCGCTCTCGGACCAGGACTGCGAGCCGATGCGGGTCTTCGAGCGCAAGCCGGTCTGCCGGGACCTGCCGCCGCCGCCGCCCGTCGATCCCGTCTGCTACAAGTCCCTCGCCGACGTGACCTGCTACACCACGCCCGACCCCGCCATGCCGCCGAGCAGGCTTCGCCCGGGCGCTGGACAGGCGCGCTGAGTTTCTCCAACGTGACATGCGACGGGCACGGCGATGTCGCCGCGCCCCCTGACCGGAGTCCCGGCCGAACGACGGCCTGAACCGCATGGGAACGCTCGTCGCGCTTCGCGATTTCCGCCACGCCGGCCCGGCCCCCTTCTTCGACCGGCGCGAGCTGCGTGCCATCCTCGCCCTCTACGCGGAGCGCGTCTCGCGCGGCGAGTGGCGCGACTACGCGATCGAGCAGCAGCCCCGCCATGCCGGCTTCGCGGTCTTCCGCTCGTCGCGCGACTGGCCGCTCTACGTGATCGCGAAGTACCGGCCGCGCGCCAATCGCAACGGCGACTTCGTCGTCTTCGCCGGCGACCGCAGGCTGGCGCAGGCGCGCAGCATCGACGAGATCCTCGCCAAGCTCCGCGCCATCCTGGACGCCGAGAAGCGCTGAGCGGCGCGCGCCGCGCTCAGCCCCGGCGCTTCGCGAAGGCCGCCGCGTAGCGCGCGGGGTCGAAGCCAACGAGCAGTTCGTCGCCCGCCGCAAGCACCGGCCGGCGCACCATGCCCGGCTGCGCGAGCATCAGCGCCATCGCCTTCGCTTCCGTCAGGTCGCGCTTGCTGGCCTCGTCGAGCTTTCGGACCGTCATGCCCGAGCGGTTGATCAGCGCCTCCCAGCCGAGCTTCGCGACCCAGCCCGCGAGCATCGTGCGGTCGAGGCCGGCG
>CANMWW010000375.1 GCA_947500965.1 Alphaproteobacteria bacterium | reverse complement strand
GGCGACGCGCGCGTCGGCGCGATGACGCTCGAGCACTTCCCGGGCATGACGGAGCGCGAGCTCCAGCGCATCTCCGCCGAGGCGCATGCCCGCTGGCCGCTCGAGGGGACGCTGGTGGTGCACCGGCATGGCCGGCTCGAGCCCGGGGACCGCATCGTCCTCTGCGCCGCGGCCTCCGCCCATCGCCAGGCCGCCTTCGACGCCTGCGCCTTCCTGATCGACTTCCTGAAGACGCGCGCCCCGTTCTGGAAGCTGGAGGAGACGGATGGCGGCGAGCGCTGGGTGGAGGCGCGCGCCAGCGACGAGGACGCCGCCGCCCGCTGGGATGCCCGCCGCTGACCGGACCGCCCATTGCGGCGGGACCCGGGCTGGGCGATACAGGGACAGCCTTCCGCCACGACCGCGCCACGATGGCGCGGCACCCATGAGCGCCATGACTGCCGCCAAGCAGCCGACACGATTCCAGCCCACCAGCGTCGCCCGCGCGCGTCCCGGGGCCGCGCCGTGAGCGAGGGCGCGCATGTCCTGGTCGTCGACGACGACGCGCGCCTGCGCGAGCTGCTGCGGCAGTTCCTCGCGCGCCACGGCTTCACGGTGACCACCGCCGCCGACGCCGCGGAGGCGCGCGCGCGCCTCGCGTCCTTCGCCTTCGACATCGCGGTGATCGACGTGATGATGCCCGGCGAGTCCGGGCTCGACCTGACGCGCCACCTGCGCGCGGCGACGCGGCTCCCGGTGATGCTGCTCACCGCGCGCGCCGAGCCGGCCGACCGCATCGCCGGCCTCAGCTCCGGCGCGGACGACTACCTCGCCAAGCCGTTCGAGCCCGACGAGCTGCTGCTGCGGATCCGGGCGATCCTGCGCCGCGCGCCGCCGCCGCCCGTGGCGCCGGCGCGCATCGCCTTCGGCCCCTACACCTTCAACCTCGCGCGCGACGAACTCATGCGCGACGGCACGCATGTGCGCCTGACGACCGCCGAGGCGGCGCTGCTCCATACCCTCGCCGAGAAGGCCGACAGCGCCGTGTCGCGCGAGGAGCTGGTCGCGCGGGCCCATGTCGATGGCGGCGAGCGCACGATCGACGTGCAGGTCACGCGCCTGCGCCGGAAGATCGAGGACGACCCGCGCAACCCGCGCTGGCTGCAGACCGTGCGCGGCGCGGGCTACATCCTGAGGACCGGCTGACATGCCCGCGTCGCTGAAGCCGCTGCTGCCGCGCTCGCTCTTCGGGCGCGCCGTCTTCATCATCGTGCTGCCGCTCGTGCTGGTGCAGGCGGTGGCGATCTTCGTCTTCTACGACCGCGTCTGGGAGACCGTGACGCGGCGGCTGACGCAGGCCGTCGCGGGCGAGATCGGCATGACGATCGACGCATGGCAGCGCACGCCCGACGCCGAGGCGCGCGCCGCCACGCTCGCCTCCGCCGCCGGGCGGCTCGGCCTGCTCGCGGAGTTCAGGCCCGGCGCGCGGATCGACCGGCCGATGACCGACGACGGCGGCGGCATACTCGAGCGCCGCCTCGTCGACGCGCTGCGCGAGCGCGTGGCGCGGCCCTTCGCCCTCGACGCCTGGAACCATCCCCGCTACGTCGCCGTCGAGGTCGCGCTGGACGACGGCGTGATGGCCATAAGCTTCGCGCGCGAGCGGGTCTTCACCACGACCTCCTACGTGATGATCCTCTGGATGGTCGGGTCCTCGATCCTGTTCTTCGCGATCGCCTCCGTCTTCATGCGCAACCAGGTCAGGCCGATCCGCCAGCTCGCGCAGGCCTCGGAGGAATTCGGAAAGGGGCGCGACGTCGAGGACTACCGCCCCTCCGGCGCCAGCGAGGTGCGACAGGCCGGCGCCGCCTTCGTGGTCATGCGCGAGCGCCTGCGCCGCTTCCTGCTGCAGCGCACGGAGATGCTGGCCGGCATCAGCCACGACCTGCGCACGCCACTCACCCGCATGAAGCTCGAGCTGGCGCTGCTCGACGACAGCCCCTCGGTCGCGGGGCTGCGCGCCGACGTGACCGACATGGAGCGCATGGTGGAGAGCTACCTCGCCTTCGTGCGCGGCGACGGCGAGGAGCAGCCCGTGCCGACCGACCTCGGTCGCATCCTCGCCGACCTCGTCGCCGGCGAGCAGCGCGAGGGCCATCCCGTCCGGCTCGTCACGGAGGGCGACCTCGTGGTGCCGCTGCGCCCGCAGGCGATCACGCGCTCGATCCGCAACCTGCTCGCCAACGCCACGCGCCACGGCGCGCGCATCGAGCTGCGCGCCAAGCGGCGCGAGCGCTCGGTCAAGATCCTGATCGACGACGACGGCCCGGGCATCCCCTCGGGATCGCGCGAGGACGTGTTCAAGCCCTTCTTCCGGCTCGACTCCTCGCGAAACCCGACGACCGGCGGCGTCGGCCTCGGCCTCACCATCGCGCGCGACGTCGTGCGCGCGCATGGCGGCGACATCTGGCTCGAGGACTCGCCGCTCGGAGGCCTGCGCGCGCGGATCAAGCTGCCGGTCTGAGCCCGCCGCCCCGCCGGCTCAGAACAGCTTCCCGCCGTCCGGGACCGCCTGCGACGGCCCGACCAGGACGACCGCGTCGGCCGCGTCGGGGAAGCCGAGCACCAGCACCTCCGACATGAACGGGCCGATCTGCCGCGGCGGGAAGTTGACGACGGCGGCGACCTGGCGGCCGAGCAGGTCCTCCGGGCGGTAGTGGACCGTCACCTGCGCCGAGCTGCGCTTGACGCCGATCCCGGGCCCGAAATCCACGCGCAGCTTGAAGGCCGGCTTGCGGGCCTCCGGGAACGCATCGACGCCGACGATGGTGCCGACGCGGATGTCCACCTTCGCGAAGTCGTCGTAGCCGATCGTCATCGCCTGCTTCCCCTTGCCCGCGCGCGCCCGTCAGCGACCCTGCGACCTGTCGATCATCGCCTTGAGCTCCTCCATGCTCGCGGCCATGCGCCGCGCGATGACGTCGCTCGCCTCGTTCTGCGCGCGCGTCGTCATCTCGGCCAGTTCGCGGGCATTGGCGATCGCGCGCTCGAAGGCACCCTTGGCGAATTCCGTCTGGCGCGCCGCCTTGTCCTCGGGGCTGCCCGAGGACAGCAACGTCCCCATGGCCGAGGCCGCCTGCTCCATGCCCTGCCGCAGGATCTCCGCCTGGCGCTCGGCGAGCGCGCGCATGCCGTCGGCCGCCACCTGGTTGGCCTGCGCGAGCGCCTCGAGGTTGCGCCTCTGCGCCTCGACCACGGCGCCCATGTCGACCGCGCCGAGGCCCTGGCCGCGCATGGCCGCGGCGAGCTTCTCGAGGTCGAGCATGTCCTGCGGGTCGAAGGCGCCGAAGGGATTGCTGGGGTTGACCATGGGTGGCTCCTCTCCTCGTCTCGCCGCGTCAGGCGGCCCTGTCGTGCCGCGCGCCGGGAAGGCTGCGGGCCAGCGTCTCGAGGCGCGCGAGGCCCTGGTCGAGGGCCTTCATCGTGCGCGCCATGTCCTGCGTGTCGTCGGCGAGCCAGGCGCGCAGCACCCAGGCATGGAGCCCCGCCAGCGCCCGCGCGCGCAGCGCGCCCAGGGGGCCGGAGACGTCGACGCCGGCAAGCTCGGCCATCGCGGCGATCGAGCGCGTCGCGCGCATCGCGAGGCGGCAGGCCGCCGCGGGGTCCATCGGGATCTCGCGCGCCAGGCGCGC
>CANMWW010000374.1 GCA_947500965.1 Alphaproteobacteria bacterium | reverse complement strand
CCCCGTGGTCGCCCAGGCCGCCTTCCGCCTGCCCGACGCGCTCAAGATCCGCTCGGGCCTCGGCAAGTGGATCCTGCGCCGCTGGCTGGAGGGCGCGCTTCCGGGATCCCGGCCCTTCGCGCGCAAGCGCGGCTTCACCGTCCCGGTCGGCGAGTGGATCCTGGCCGAGGGCCAGCGCCTCGGCGAACTCGTCGCCCGCCAGCCCGCCATCGCGCGCCTCGCGCGGCCGGGCGCGGTGGAGCGGCTCTTCGCGCGCGGCGGCAAGCGCGAGGGCTTCGCCGCCTGGACGCTGCTCTTCCTCGCGCTCTGGCACCGCCGCCACGTCCTCGACCTGCCGCCCGCGGGCGGTATCCTCGACACGCTCGCCGACACGCCCAAGGGGTGAAACATGACCGATCGCCTGACCATCCGACGTCCCGACGACTGGCATGTCCACCTGCGCGACGGCGACATGCTCGCGGCCGTCGCGCCGCTGACGGCGCGGCGCTTCGCGCGCGCCATCGTCATGCCCAACCTCGTGCCGCCGGTGGCCACGGCGGCCGCCGCGCGCGCCTATCGAGAGCGCATCCGCGCCGCGGTCCCTGCCAGCATGGGCTTCACGCCGCTGATGACCGCCTACCTCACCGACGCGACCGACCCGGCGGACATCGAGGCCGGCTTCGGCGATGGCAGCTTCGCCGCGGCAAAGCTCTACCCCGCCCACGCGACGACCAACTCGGCGCATGGCGTCACCGACCTCGCGAAGCTCGCGCCGGTCTTCGCCACGATGGCGCGCATCGGCATGCCCCTGCTGCTGCATGGCGAGGTGACGCTGCCGGGCGTCGACATCTTCGACCGCGAGGCGGTTTTCATCGACGACGTGCTCGACGGGCTCGTGGCCGCCAACCCGCGGCTCAGGATCGTGCTCGAGCACATCACGACGCGCCGCGCGGTCGAGTACGTGCGCGCCGCGCCCGCGAACGTCGCGGCGACGATCACGCCGCACCACCTCGTCATCAACCGCAGCGACATCTTCCGCGGCGGCGTGCGGCCGCATCTCTACTGCCTGCCGGTGGCCAAGCGCGAGGAGGACCGGCTGGCGCTGCGCGACGCGGCCTGCTCGGGCGAGGCGAAGTTCTTCCTCGGCACCGACTCCGCGCCCCACTCGGTCGAGGCGAAGGAATGCGCGTGCGGCGCGGCGGGTGTCTTCAACGCCGGCACCGCGATCGAGACCTACGCGCAGGTCTTCGACGAGGAGGGCGCGCTCGACCGGCTGGAGGCCTTCGCCAGCCTGAACGGGCCGCGCTTCTACGGCCTGCCGCCGAACGAGGAGCGGATCACGCTGGTGCGCGCGCGCACCGAGCCGCCCGCGCCCCTGCCGGCCGGGCGCACGCGCGTGGTCGGCTTCCCCGACGCGCCGCTCGCCTGGCGCGTCGCGGGCGAGGCCTGAGGAAACCGGGAGGAATTCGCGATGAACGCATGCATCGTCGGCTGGTCGCACGGCAGGTTCGGCAAGCGCGAGGGGCTCGACCTCGAGGCGCTGATAGCGGAGGTCGCGGTCGGCGCGATCGAGGACGCGGGCCTGGAGCCCGCGGACGTCGACGCGATCATGGTCGGGCATTTCGGCGGCGGCTTCGTGAAGCAGGACTTCCCGGCCTCGCTGGTGCTGCAGGCCAGCGACGCGTTCCGCTTCAAGCCCGCGACGCGCGTCGAGAACGCATGCGCCACCGGCAGCGCGGCGGTGCACCAGGGGATCACGGAGATCGAGGCGCGGCGCGCGCGCATCGTGCTGGTCGTCGGCGTCGAGAAGATGACCGAGACGCCGGGCGACCAGATCGGCGGCATCCTGATGAAGGCAAGCTACGTGAAGGAGGAGGACCGCGACGGCATGAGCTTCGCCGGCGTCTTCGGGCAGATCGCGCGGCTCTACTTCCAGCGCCATGGCGACCAGTCCGACGCGATGGCGCGCATCGCCGCCAAGAACCACCGCAACGGCATCGACAATCCCTGGGCGCAGCTGCGCAAGGACCTGGGCTTCGAGTTCTGCCGCACGATCTCGGACCGCAACCCGCTGGTGGCGGGGCCGCTGCGCCGCACGGATTGCAGCCTCGTCTCCGACGGCGCCGCGGCGCTCGTCCTCGCCGACGTCGCGACCTCGCTGCGCCTGCGCAAGGCCGTCGCCTTCCGCGCGCGCGCCCACGTGAACGACTACCTGCCCATGAGCCGCCGCGACATCGTGGCCTTCGAGGGCTGCGCGCATGCGTGGCGGATGGCGCATCGCGACGCCGGCACGCGCGTCGACGACCTGCGCGCGGTCGAGACGCATGACTGCTTCACCATCGCCGAGCTGCTGCAGTACGAGGCGATGGGGCTCGCGGCGCCGGGGCAGGGCGGTCGCCTGGCGCTCGAGGGCGCGACCGAGAAGGACGGCAGGCTGCCGGTCAACCCCTCGGGCGGCCTCAAGTCCAAGGGCCACCCGATCGGGGCCACCGGCGTGTCGATGCATGTCATGGCGGCGATGCAGGCGACGGGGAGCGCGGGCGCGATGCAGGTCCGCGATCCCGGCCTGACCGGGGTCTTCAACATGGGAGGGGCTGCGGTGGCGAACTACGTTTCCATCCTCGAGCCGCTGCGCGCCTGATGCGCAAGCGCAAGCTCGTCGAGAGCCTGGAGCTCGAGGAAGACCAGCTGGAGTGGCTGCGCGACATGGCGGCGCAGCACGGCCTGCCCGACGCGTCGAAGGCGCTGCGCGTGGTCATCGACCACGCGATGTACGACGCCGACGAGGACCGGATCTTCATGGAGCGGCGCTGCCGGCGCTGCGGCTGAGCGTCCCGCCGCGCCGCGCCTGTCGATTTCCGGCGGGCGCGGGGCTATAAGGCGCGCGCGACCCGCGCCGCGCCGGGTTCGCGCAACAGGAAACGGCCGTCATGCCCGTCCTCGTCACCGGCGCCGCCGGATTCATCGGCTACCACGTCACCGAGGCGCTGATCGCGCGCGGCGAGAGCGTGACCGGCTTCGATTCGGTGAACGCCTACTACGATCCAGCGCTCAAGCAGGCGCGGCTGGCGCGCCTGGCGCGGCACGGCGACCGCTTCCGGCTCGTGCGCGCCGACCTCGCCGACGATGGCGCCTTCGCCGCGGCCCTCGGCGCGTCGGGCGCGGATCGCGTCGTGCACCTGGCCGCGCAGGCGGGCGTGCGCCACTCGATCGAGCATCCCGGCGACTACATCCGCGCCAACCTGGTCGGGCACTTCAACGTCGTCGAGGCGTGCCGCCGCCATGGCGGGATCGTCCATCTCGTCTACGCGTCCTCGTCCTCGGTCTATGGCGGCAACGACAAGCTGCCCTTCTCGGTGGACGACAAGGTCGACCAGCCGATCTCTCTCTACGCCGCGACCAAGGCCGCGGACGAGCTCATCAGCCATTCCTACGCGCATATCCACGGCCTGCCGCAGACGGGCCTGCGCTTCTTCACGGTCTACGGGCCCTGGGGCCGGCCGGACATGTCCGCCTACATCTTCACCCGCGCGATCTTCGAGGGGCGGCCGATCACGGTCTTCAACCGCGGCGAGATGAAGCGCGACTTCACCTATGTCGACGACATCGTCGCCGGGGTGATCGCCGCGCTCGACCGCCCGCCACCCGCCGGCGCCGGCACGCGGCACCGGCGCTACAACCTCGGCAACCACCGGTCCGAGGACCTGAT
>CANMWW010000373.1 GCA_947500965.1 Alphaproteobacteria bacterium | reverse complement strand
GCCCTGGGCGGCAGCCGCTCGGGCGCGGCGCACGGCGGCAAGGCGCTCGCGGTCCTGCTCGAGCGTCGTCCCGCTTCCCGGGAGCTGTCCGACGATATGCCGCGCGAGCTGCCCGGCCGGCGTCTCGCCCGCGAGCCGGTAGAAGACCCAGCTCCCCTCGGGCAGGCGCTGCAGCAGCCCAGCGTCGGAGAGCTGCTTCAGGTGGCGGGAGACCCGCGGCTGGCTCTGGCCAACGATCTGGGTGAGCTCGCTGACGGTGAACTCGCCCTCCGCGCAGAGCGACAGAAGCCGAAGCCTCGTGGGCTCGGCGACGGCGCGCAGGGCAGCGAGAAGCGTGTCCATGGCCCGAATCGAAGAAAGAGAGACCGATATGTGCATTTCCTTATATCCTTATCGCCTGGCTGGCAAGCGACATGATCGATGAGGAACGCTGGTGCCTGTTCGCGATGCGGGGCCTGTGCTATCCAGATCGCGCAGGTACCGAGTCCCTACCGGGCCTTAACCCTGCATTGACGCCACCATGGTTGAATGGTCGCGCGAATCGGGGACGGATCCTGCGCGGGTCTCGTTTCCAGCACGATCGAGGTAGCTGCGACTGATGTCCTCCGAGACGACACTGGCCGGCCCGCGCCGGTTGCTTGGGTTTCTCGCGCGTGGTTGCGCGATCCTGGCGCTGGGCGCCCTCGCTGCCTGCTCCACGGCGAACGCGCCCGCCGGCGATGCCGCCGCGAACGATCCGATCGAGCCCTTCAACCGCTACATCTTCGAGGTCAACCGGTTCGGCGACGAGTTCGTGGGCAAGCCGCTCGCGACGCTCTATCGCCAGACCGTGCCCGACCCGGCGCGCAACTCGGTGGCCAACGCGGTGTCGAACCTGCGCCTGCCCTGGACCGCCGTGAACGACGTCCTGCAGGGTCAGTTCGGCAGGGCCGGCGATGCTCTCGCGCGATTCGGCCTCAACTCGACCTTCGGCGTCCTCGGCCTCTTCGACATGGCCAAGGAGAACGGCCTTCCCCACCACGACGAGGATTTCGGCCAGACCCTCGCGACCTGGGGCTTCGGCGGCGATCCCTACCTGATGCTGCCCATCTTCGGCCCGTCCAGCCCGCGCGACACGGTCGGCCTCGTCGCCGACCGGTTCCTCGACCCCGTGACGGTGATCGCGCTCGACGGCGACATCTTCAGCATGGGCAACGCCTTCACGTGGACGCGCACTGGCGTCGCCTTCGTGTCCGGGCGCGAGCGCACGCTCGAGGGCATCGCCGAGCTCGAACGCGGGCAGGACTACTACGCCGCGATACGCAGCGCCTACCGGCAGCGACGCGCCTCCGACATCCGCAACCAGGACAGCGACGCGACCATCGGGCCGCGCTTCCGCTTCGGCGTCGACACGGACTGAGGCGGATCGCGCAGATGACGACCGTCTTCTCCCGGCGAGCGGGAGCATCGCTCGCTTTGGCCGCGCTGGCCGCGGCCATCCTGCCGCGAGGCGCGGGCGCCAGCGCGCGCAATGCCAACGACGCCGGCAGCTTCGTCAGCACGCTGGCCCAGGACGCGATCGACCAGCTTTCCGCCCCCAACCTCTCCGAGGGCGAGCGCGATGCGCGCTTCCGCAGGCTCTTCGCCGATGGCTTCGACGTCCCGCTGATCGCCCGCTTCGTGCTCGGCCGCTACTGGCGCCAGGCATCGGAGGCCGAGCGTGCCGAGTATCTCAGGCTCTTCGACGAGCTCGTGGTCCAGACCTATGCCCGGCGCTTCAACGAGTTCAACACCGCGCGCCTGCGCGTGCTGAGCGTGAGCCGCCCGAACGAGGACAACGACGTGATCGTCGCCGTCGAGGGGACCGTCGCCGGGAAGCCGCCGGTTCGCCTCGACGTGCGCGTCCGCCAGGGCTCCAGCGCCTACAAGGTCATCGACGTCTCGATCGAGGGCGTCTCCATGGCCGTCACCCAGCGCGACGAGTTCTCGTCGGTGATCCAGCGCGGCGGCGGCAGGATCGGCGCGCTGCTCGCCTCGCTGCGCGACAAGGTCGGCGCGCGCTGACACGCGACCAGGGGTGGGACAGGGCGCCGCAGGGCCACGGGCGGCGTGCACGGGCATGATGCCGCGCCTGTCCCGGGGAGAGCGAGATGAGGCAGAACAAGTTCCGCGGCAACATATTCGTCGCCAATCTTCCGAACGGCTTCACCGACGAGGAGCTGGCGCAGCTCTTCGACCCCTACGGGATCGTGCTCGGCGCCTTCATGGCACGCGAGGCCGGCGGCAAGGGGACCAAGGGCTGCGGGCTCGTGAACGTGGCACCGCCGCGCGCCGCCGAGGCGGCGATCGCGGCGCTCGACGGCTCGAGCGTGCGTGGTCGCAAGATCGAGGTGCGCGGCTCGACGCCCGGCATGGCGATCACCATCCCGAAGCCGCAGCGCGCGCCACGCCCGCAAGCCGCGCCGCAGGTGGCGGGCGACGCCGGGGAGGAGGCCGCTCCCCACGCGGCGGCGCGCCGGCCGGCGCAGCGCCCCGTGGTCGTCGAGTACCGGAACCGCTTCCGCTCCCTCGCCCCGGGCTTCGACCGCCGCTGACGCGGACGTGGCGGGGCGCGCGCGGCGCCCCGCGGCGGCCTCAGTGCGTGAGCTTCTTGTACTTGATTCGGTGCGGCTGGTCGGCCGCGGCGCCGAGGCGCCGCTTCCTGTCCGCCTCGTAGTCCTGGTAGTTGCCCTCGAACCAGACCACCTGGCTGTCGCCCTCGAAGGCGAGGATGTGGGTCGCGATGCGGTCGAGGAACCAGCGGTCGTGGCTGATGATGACCGCGCAGCCCGGGAAGGACGACAGGCCCTCCTCGAGCGCGCGCAGCGTGTCGACGTCGAGGTCGTTGGTCGGCTCGTCGAGCAGCAGCAGGTTGCACCCGGTCTTCAGGATCTTCGCGAGGTGCACGCGGTTGCGTTCGCCGCCGGAGAGCACGCCGACCTTCTTCTGCTGGTCGTTGCCGGAGAAGTTGAACTGCGCGACATAGGCGCGGCTCTGCATCCGGCGGCCGCCGATCTCCACGTCCGGGCCGCCACCGGTGATCTCCTCCCACACGCTCTTGTTCGCGTCGAGCGTGTCGCGGCTCTGGTCCACATAGCCGATCTTCACCGTGTCGCCGACGCGCAGCGTGCCGGCGTCGGGCTTCTCCTGGCCGGTGATCATGCGGAACAGCGTCGTCTTGCCGGCGCCGTTCGGGCCGATCACGCCGACGATGCCGCCCGGCGGCAGCTTGAAGTCGAGCCCGTCGATCAGCAACCGGTCGCCGAAGGCCTTGCGCAGCCCCTCCGCCTCGACCACCACGTTGCCCAGCCGCGGCCCCGGCGCGATGGCGATCGACATCTCCTCCGGCGTCTTGTCCTTCGCTTCGGCGAGCAGGTTCTCGTACGCGGTGATGCGCGCCTTGGACTTGGCCTGGCGCGCCTTCGGGCTCGCCTGGATCCATTCGAGCTCGCGCTCGAGCGTCTTCTGGCGCTTGGATTCCGTCTTCTCCTCGAGGGCGAGGCGCTTCTTCTTCTGCGCGAGCCAGGACGAGTAGTTGCCCTCCCAGGGAATGCCCTTGCCGCGATCGAGCTCGAGGATCCAGCCCGCGACGTTGTCGAGGAAGTAGCGGTCGTGGGTCACGGCGACGACCGTGCCCGTGTACTCGTGCAGGAAGCGCTCCAGCCAGGCGACGGACTCGGCGTCCAGG
>CANMWW010000372.1 GCA_947500965.1 Alphaproteobacteria bacterium | reverse complement strand
GTTCCCCCTCGGGTCGAGGCTCACGCCACCAGGATGGCGCGGAAGTCGTTGACGTTGGTGAGAGTCGGCCCGGTGACGACGAGGTCTCCGAGGCGGTCGAAGACGGTCCAGGCGTCGTTGTCGTCGAGCCGCGCCGCCGCGTCCATGCCGCCTGCCGCGAGGCGGGCGAGCGAGTCCGGCGCGGCATAGGCGCCGGCGCTCGACTCGACGCCGTCGATGCCGTCGGTGTCGCCGGCGAGCGCGTGGACGCGCGGCGCGCCGCCCATCGCGAGCATGAAGGCGAGCAGGTACTCAGCGTTGCGGCCGCCGCGCCCGCCACCCTTGACCGTCACCGTCGTCTCGCCGCCGGAGATGACGACGCAGGGCGCCGCGACGGGCCCCTCGCCCGCGAGGATCCGCTTCGCGAGCGCCGCATGGGCGCGGCCGACCTCGCGCGCCTCGCCCTCGACCGCGTCGCCCAGCGAATGCACCGCATAGCCCGCCGCCTGCGCGCGCGCGATCGCGTGGGCGAGCGCCTGCGCGGGGCTCGCCGTCATGACGAAGCGCGCGCGCGCGAAGGCCGCGTGCCCGGGCTTCGGGGTCTCGTTCGACGGATCGGAGAGGCGCGCCGCGATCGACGGCGCGGGCTCGATGCCGCGGCGCGCGAGCACGGCGCGCGCCTGCTCCAGCGTCGTCGGGTCGGGCACGGTGGGGCCGGAGCCGATCGTCGACGGGTCGTCGCCGGGCACGTCGGAGATGGCGAGGGTGAGCACCGGCGCCGGCGCGGCCGCGGCGGCGAGCCGGCCGCCGGCGATGCGCGAGAGATGCTTCCGCACGGTGTTCATCTCGCCGATGTTGGCGCCCGAGCGCAGCAGCGCGCCGGTGAGCGCGCGGAACTCGTCGAGGCCGACGGGCGGCTGCGGCAGCGCCAGCAGCGCCGACCCGCCACCGGACATCAGCACGAGGACGAGGTCGTCCGCGGTGGCCGAGGCGGCGAGGGCGAGCATGCGCTCGGCCGCGCGCGGCGCGCGCGCGTCGGGCACGGGATGCGCGGCCTCGACGACCTCGATGCGGCGGCAGGGCACGCCATGGCCGTCGCGCGTGACGACCAGGCCCTCGATGCGGCCGGCGTCGCCGTAATGCCCCTCGACCGCGGCGGCCATCGCGGCCGTGGCCTTGCCGGCGCCGAGCACCAGGAGCCGGCCCGCGGGCAGCGGCGGCAGGTGCGGCGGCACGCAGAGGCGAGGCTGGGCGGCCTCGATGGTCGAGCGGAAGAGCCCCTCGAGGAAGGCGCGCGGCGTCGTGGTCATGGCGCCGAGCCTAGCCCCGCGCCGCGCGACTTGGGAACCGCCGCGGCGACGCCCGTCCCTCGATCGGCGCCGGAGGTGGCGGCGCAGGCGGCGCGGTGCTAGGTTCCCGGCGCCGATTTTCTCCGGCGCATCAATCACCTGACCGCGGAATGACGAAGCAAGAATCCGCCACCCCGGCGGGCC
Organism: Alphaproteobacteria bacterium; assembly: GCA_947500965.1. Lineage (GTDB taxonomy): Bacteria > Pseudomonadota > Alphaproteobacteria > CACIAM-22H2 > CACIAM-22H2 > CAIOSQ01. Next base: position 2,236 of record CANMWW010000372.1, on the reverse strand, counting down.
GGGGCATATGGCGCCGCCTGCTCGAGGACCATGTCCGGCCACACGCCGCCATGCTCGCGCTGGCCATCGCGGCGATGATCGTCGCCGCGGTCGCCACGGCGGCGAACGCGTGGCTGATGGAGCCCGTCCTCGACAAGGTCTTCCTCGAGCGCCGCCAGGACCTGCTCTGGATCATCCCCGGCGCGGTCGTGCTCGCCGCGCTGGTGAAGAGCGCCGCGACCTACGCCCAGTCCGTGATCATGACCAGGGTCGGCCAGGGCATCATCTCCGACATCCAGGCCAGGCTCTTCGACCACCTGCTCGCCGCCGACCTGCAGTTCTTCCACGACAACCCGCCGGGCAAGCTGATCGCGCGCTTCATCAACGACGTCGCGACGCTGCGCGGGGTCATCACCCAGGCGACGACGGGCCTCGTGAAGGACGCCGTGACCGCGGCCTGCCTCGTCGGGCTGCTGTTCTGGCAGGACTGGCAGCTCGCCCTCGTGACCTTCTTCGTCTTCCCCCTCGCGCTGGTGCCGGCGCGGATCCTCGGCCGGCGGATGCGCCGCGTCACCACGGGCGCGCAGGAGCGCATCGGCGAGCTCTCCGCGCTGCTCGACGAGGCCTTCCAGGGCGCGCGCCAGGTCAAGGCCTACGCGATGGAGCCGACAGAAAGCGCCCGCGCGCGCACGGCGATCGAGAGGCTGCGCGCGCTGTCGGTGAAGAGCGCGCTGACCCGCGCGGCCTCGCACCCGATCATGGAGACGCTGTCGAGCTTCGCGATCGCGGCGGTCATCGTCTATGGCGGCCACAAGGTGATCGCGGGCAAGACGACGCCGGGCGCGTTCTTCTCGTTCATCACCGCGCTGCTGCTCGCCTACCAGCCGGTGCGCTCGCTCGCCAACCTCAACGTCACCATCCAGGAGGGCCTCGCCGCCGCCGCGCGCGTCTTCGAGCTCCTCGACATGCAGCCCTCGATCCGCGAGAAGCCGGGCGCGGCGACGCTGCCGCCGGTGCGCGGCGACATCGCCTTCCAGGGCGTCGGCTTCGCCTACCCGCAGGGCGGCGTCGTCTTCGACGGCCTCGACCTGCGCGTCGTGGCCGGGCGCACCATCGCCTTCGTCGGGCCGTCGGGCGGGGGCAAGTCGACGCTGCTCAACCTGCTGCCGCGCCTCTTCGACCCGCAGCGCGGCCGCGTGACGATCGACGGCATCGACGTGCGCGACGTCACGCTGTCCTCGCTGCGCCGGTCGATGGCGCTGGTGAGCCAGGACACCGCGCTGTTCCACGACACGATCCGCGCCAACATCGCCTATGGACGGCCCGACGCGACCGACGCCGAGATCGAGCGCGCCGCCGCGGTCGCGGGCGCCGCGACCTTCATCTCGGAATTCCGCGAGGGCTACGCCACGGTCGTCGGCACGCGCGGCGCCAAGCTCTCCGGCGGCCAGCGCCAGCGCATCGCCATCGCCCGCGCGGTGCTGAAGGACGCGCCGATCCTTCTGCTCGACGAAGCGACATCCGCCCTCGACATAGAGACCGAGCGCCAGGTCCAGGCCGCGCTCGCGCCGCTGATGCGCGGGCGCACCACCCTCGTCGTCGCCCATCGCCTGTCGACCATCGTCGACGCGGACATGATCTGCGTCGTCGACGGGGGGCGCATCGTGGAGAGCGGCACGCATGCCGAGCTCCTCGCGCGCGGCGGCGCCTATGCGCGGCTGCACGCCGCGCAGGCCGCGGAGAGCGGCGAGGCCGGCGGGCGGCCATGAACGCGCTCGCGGCCGCGCTGGCGGGCGGCCTCGCGCCGGCGCTGCGCCTGTGGCTCGCGCGCCGCGCGCGGCGCGGCAAGGAGGATCCCGCGCGCCTCGCGGAGCGCCGCGGCGTCGCCTCGCTGCCGCGCCCCGCGGGCAGGCTGCTCTGGATCCATGGCGCCTCGGTCGGCGAGGCGCGCTCGGCCCTGCCGCTGCTCGGGCGCATCCTCGACGCGTTTCCCACCGCGCACGCGCTGGTCACGACCGGCACGCTCACCTCCGCGCGCATGCTCGCCGACACGTTGCCCGCGCGCGCGATGCACCAGTTCGTGCCGCTCGACGTGCCCGCCTGGGCCGGGCGGTTCCTCGACCACTGGCGGCCGGACGCCGCGCTGTGGATCGAGAGCGAGCTCTGGCCCAACACGCTGGCCGCGCTGGCGCGGCGCGGCGTGCCTGCCGCGCTGGTCAACGCGCGGCTCTCGCCCTCCTCCTTCGCGCGCTGGCAG
>CANMWW010000371.1 GCA_947500965.1 Alphaproteobacteria bacterium | reverse complement strand
GGCGAGCGCGACGCCGCCCTTCAGGCCGATCGCCATCAGCAGGTAGATCGACAGGCCGGCGTAGAGCTGGTCCGGGAACTTGAGGTCCGAGCGCAGCAGCGTCGCCGCGACGCCGAGCGCGAAGCTGAGCGTCATGGGCGACAGGAGGCTGAGGCGGAGGATGTCGAGCGAATCCATGGTCGCCCCACGGTCTAGCATGGCCGCGCGCGCGGCGCGCCAGCGCGGTCCCGGGCCAGCGGCGCCGCCGGCTATAAGCGCTTGACGCGGTGGCGCCGGGGCGTGGAGCCTCGGCCCCGTCTCGCAACAGGGAGCGCTCGTCATGGACAAGTCCCGGCTGGGGCGGCCTTGCGCCGTCCTGCTCGCCATCGCCATCGCCCTTGCCGCGCCCGCGGCCATGGCGGCGGAGCTCGATGGCGCGCGCCTCGGATTCGCGTGGGCGATCCCCTTCATCGGCGTGCTGCTCTCGATCGCCATCCTGCCGCTCGCGGCGCCGCAGCTCTGGCACCACCATTTCGGCAAGATCACCGCCGCGTGGTCCCTTGCCTTCGTCCTGCCCTACGCCGCCATGGACGGACTCGGCGCCACCGCCGCGCAGCTGGTCCACGTCCTCGTCGGCGAGTACGTGCCGTTCATCATCCTCATCGGCTCGCTGTTCGTGATCGCCGGCGGCGTCTACCTGCGCGGCAACCTCCATGGCAGCCCGGCGACGAACACCGTCCTGCTCGCCGCCGGCACGGGCATCGCCAGCATCACGGGCACGACCGGCGCGGCGATGCTCCTCGTCCGCGCCGTGATCCGGGCCAACGACGACCGCGTCCACAACGCGCATGTCATGGTGTTCTTCATCTTCCTGGTCGCCAATGTCGGCGGCTCGCTCACGCCGCTCGGCGACCCGCCGCTCTTCCTCGGCTTCCTCAAGGGCGTCGACTTCTTCTGGCCGACCGTGCACCTGCTGGCGCCGATGCTGATGGTGAGCGCGATCCTGCTCGCGGCGTTCTACGCCATCGACAGCCATTTCTACCGGCGCGACGCCGCGTTCCAGGCGAAGCGCGACCCCACGCCGGACACGCCCAAGGGGCTGAGCGTCGAGGGCGGGGTCAATGTCTGGCTGCTGCTCGGCGTGATGGTCGCGGTGCTCGTCAGCGGCATCTGGAAGCCCGGCATCTCCTGGAACCTGCTCGGCACGGAGGTGCCGCTGCAGGGCATCCTGCGCGACATCGTGCTCGTCGGCCTCGCCTGGGCGTCGCTGCGCCTGACCCCGGCCTCCTGCCGCGAGGCGAATGCCTTCACCTGGGGCCCGATCCTCGAGGTGGCCAAGCTCTTCGCCGGCATCTTCGTGACGATCGTGCCGGTCATCGCGATGCTGAAGGCCGGCGACAAGGGCGCCTTCTCGGGCCTCGTGCAGCTTGCCTCCAGGCCGGACGGCAGCCCCGACAACGTCGCCTATTTCTGGCTCGCGGGCGGCCTGTCGAGCTTCCTCGACAACGCGCCGACCTACCTCGTCTTCTTCAACATGGCCGGCGGCGATGCCGCCACGCTGATGGGCCCGCTCGCGACGACGCTGGCGGCCATCTCGGTGGGCGCGGTCTTCATGGGCGCCAACACCTACATCGGCAACGCGCCCAACTTCATGGTCAAGGCGGTGGCGGAGGAGAACGGCGTCAAGATGCCGAGCTTCTTCGGCTATATGCTCTGGTCCTGCGCCATCCTCATCCCCTGCTTCCTCCTCGTCACGGTGGTGTTCTTCCGATGACCTCGCTGCTCTTCACGCCGCTCCAGCTCGGGCCGCTCGCCGCGCCCAACCGCATCGCCGTCGCGCCGATGTGCCAGTACTCGGCCATCGACGGCGTGCCGCAGCCCTGGCATCGCCAGCATCTCGGCGCGCTCGCGGTGTCCGGCGCCGGCGTCGTCATCGCCGAGGCGACCGCCGTCGTGCCGGAGGGACGCATCACCCATGGCTGCACCGGCCTGTGGCATGACGGGCAGGAGCGCGCCTGGGCCGAGCTGGTGCGCGACATGAAGGCGGTCGGGCCTGGCCTCGTCGGCATCCAGCTCGCCCATGCCGGCCGCAAGGCCTCGTCGCAACGCCCCTGGGAGGGCGGCGCGCCGATCCCGGCGGGCGCGGCGGAGAAGCCCTGGCAGACATTCTCCGCGACGGCGACGCCGCATGCCGATGGCTGGCACCGGCCCGAGCAACTCGACTCCGGCGCCATCAAGGCGCTGGCCGACGCCTTCGCGGCGAGCGCGCGGCGCGCGGAGCGCGCGGGCTTCGACGTCGTCGAGCTCCATGCGGCGCATGGCTACCTGCTGCACCAGTTCTTCTCGCCGCTCTCCAACACGCGGACCGACTCCTATGGCGGCAGCCTCGAGAAGCGCATGCGCGCGCCGCTGGAGATCGCAGCGGCCCTGCGCGGCGCCTGGCCGCGCGATCGCGTGCTCGGCGCGCGCATCAGCGGCAGCGACTGGGCCGAGGGCGGGGCGACGCCTGACGACGCGGTGGTGCTGGCGCGCGAGCTCAAGGCGCTCGGCTACGACTGGGTCTGCGTGAGCTCCGGCGCGCTCGCGCAGTCGAAGGTGCAGGTCTCTCCCGGCTACCAGGTCCCCTTCGCGGCGAAGGTGAAGCGCGAGGCCGGCATCCTGACGCGCGCGGTGGGCATGATCGCGAGCCCGCGGCAGGCCGAGGACATCCTGCGCGCCGGCGACGCCGACCAGATCGCGCTCGCGCGCGCCTTCATCGACGACCCGCGCTGGCCCTGGCGCGCCGCCGAGGCGCTCGGCGATCCCGCGCCCGTGCCGCCGCCATGCCTGCGCGGCCGGCCCGCCACCTGGCCCGGGGCGGCTCTGCTGAAGTCCTGACGAGGGTCGTCCGGGCCCGTAGCCCAGGAGCGCGCGCGGCGCCCAGCGCGGCCCCGGCGACCACCATCCAGTTGAATATCGATCCAGTGAATATCGATATTCACGCTGGATCGATATTCACTGGATCGAAATTCACCGGATGCGGCCTTCGAAGTCGCTCGCCTCGGTGCGCGCCGGATTGAAGTCGTGGCTCTCCTGCCAGAGCTGGCCGACGGCGATGCGACGCCGGGGCATCACAAGGCTCCGGTGGCCAAGGCGCGCAGCACGCCGAAGACGACGCCGGCGAGCACGAGCCAGTGGATGGCGATGTTCCAGCGGATCAGCACCGCGAGCGCCGCGCAAGCCGCCGCGATCGCGATCCAGTCGACCCTGCGTCCCGGCGGCAGGAACACGGCCGTCGCCAGGAAGACCGCGAGGTTCAGGATCACGCCGACGACCGCGGCCGTGATCGCGCCGAGCGCCGAGCCGATGCTACGGTCGCCGTGGAGCCGCTCGATGTAGGGCGCGCCGAGCAGTACGAGCGCGAAGCTCGGCATGAAGGTGACCCAGGTGGTGAGCGCCGCGCCGATGCTCGCCGCGAGCAGCCGGCCCTCGCCGGCGGGCATTGCGTTCCACACGGCGAAGAAGCCGACATATTGCAGCACCAGGATCAGCGGTCCGGGCGTCGTTTCGGCGAGCGCGAGGCCGTCGAGCATCTCGCCCGCACTCATCCAGCCATAGCCGTGCACCGCCTCGTCGGCGACGTAGGGCAGCACCGCATAGGCGCCTCCGAAGGTGACGAACGCCGCCTTGGTGAAGAGCTGCGCGATGTCGACGAACGGTAGCGTACCGAAGGCGAGGAGTACCGCGCCGATCGGC
>CANMWW010000370.1 GCA_947500965.1 Alphaproteobacteria bacterium | reverse complement strand
GGCCCACGATCTTGGCCTTCGAGGCCTGAGCCTGGAGCAGGAACGAGGAGAAGTCCTGGGTGTTCAGCGGGTGCCGCACCTTGCCCAGCACCTTGCCACCGTTTTTCTGCACGACCGATTCGGTATCGCGCTCCAGGGCGTGGCCGAACGCGTAGTCGGCGGTGAGGAAGAACCAGCTGTCGCCGCCGGTCTTCACGATCGCGTTGCCCGTGCCGTTGGCCAGCACCCAGGTATCGTAGGTCCAGTGGATCGTGTTGGGGGAGCACTGGGCGCCCGTGAGCGCCGAGGTCGCCGCGCCGGACACGAGGAACACCTTGTTCTTCTCCCGCGTCACCGTGTTGACGGCGAGCGCCACGGCCGAGTTCGGCACGTCGACGATCAGGTCGACGCCGTCGCGGTCGTACCACTGGCGCGCGATGTTCGAGCCGACATCGGCCTTGTTCTGGTGGTCGGCCGAGACGAAGTCGACCTTGAAGCCGCGGCCGGCGATCCCGGAATCCTCGACCGCCATGCGCGCGGCCAGCACCGAGCCCGCGCCGGCGAGGTCGGTGTAGAGCGAGGACATGTCGGACAGGATGCCGATCTTGATCTCGTTGTTGGTGACCTGGGCCTGCGCGCCGCCGGCGGTGACGCCGAGGGCGGCCGCGAGGGCGAGGGCGGGAGCGATGCGCATCGTCTTTCCTCCTTGGTTTCGTGTTCGTGCTGGAAGCGGTGCCCCGGCGGTCCTGCTCAGACGCCGAGGTAGTCGTGGAGCTTGTCCATGCTGGCCTCGAGCCGCTCGTTCTCGATCATGTCGACGACGCGGCCGTGCTCCATCACGTAGTGCCGGTCGGCGACGGTCGCGGCGAAGCGGAAGTTCTGCTCGACGAGCAGGATCGTGAAGCCCTCGCGCTTGAGGCTGCGGATCGTCTCGCCGATCTGCTGGATGATGACCGGCGCCAGCCCCTCGGTCGGCTCGTCGAGCAGGAGCAGCCGCGCGCCGGTGCGCAGGATGCGCGCGATCGCCAGCATCTGCTGCTCGCCGCCGGACAGCTTGGTGCCCTGGCTGCGCAGCCGCTCGCGCAGGTTCGGGAAGAGGGCGAAGATCCGCTCGAGCGACAGCCCGCCGGGCTTCACCTCGGGCGGCAGCATCAGGTTCTCCTGCACGTCGAGCGAGGAGAAGATGCCCCGCTCCTCGGGGCAGAAGGCTATTCCGGCGCGCGCGATGCGGTTCGACGGCCAGGAGATCGTCTCCTGTCCCTCGAAGGAGATCGATCCGGAGCGCCGGCCGACGATCCCCATGACCGACTTCATGGTCGTCGTCTTGCCTGCGCCGTTGCGGCCCAGGAGGGTCACGACCTCGCCGTCGCGCACCTCGAGGTCGACCCCGTGCAGGACATGGGATTCGCCGTACCAGGCGTTGAGGCCGGCGATGCGCAGCATCGCGGGACGGGTGGCGGCGTCAGGCATGGGCGCTTCCGAGATAGGCCTCGACGACGCGCGGGTCCCTGGAGACCTCGGCATAGCTGCCCTCGGCGAGGACCTCGCCGCGCGCGAGCACGGTGATCCGGTCGGAGAGGGCGGAGACCACGGACAGGTTGTGCTCGACGATCAGCACCGTGCGGTTCGCCGCGACCCGGCGGACGAGGGCGGTGATGCGCTCCACGTCCTCGTGCGTCATGCCGGCCGTCGGCTCGTCGAGCAGCATCATCTCCGGCTCGAGCGCGAGCGTCGTCGCGATCTCCAGCGCGCGCTTGCGGCCATAGGGCAGTTCGACCGCGACCGCGTCGACGAAGTCGGAGAGGCCGACATCGGCGATCAGTTCGCGGGCGCGGTCGTGGTAGCGGGCAAGCACCGCCTCCGGGCGCCAGAAGTCGAAGGAGCCGCCGCGCGCGCGCTGCAGCGCGATGCGCACGTTCTCGAGCACGGTGAGGTGCGGGAAGACGGCGGAGATCTGGAAGGAGCGCACGAGGCCCATGCGCGCGATGTCGGCGGGCTTCGCCGCGGTGATGTCGCGGCCGCCATAGACGATCCGGCCGCGCGTCGGCGCGAGGAACTTCGTGAGGAGGTTGAAGCACGTGGTCTTGCCCGCGCCGTTTGGCCCGATCAGCGCGTGGATGCTTCCGCGGCGCACGCGCAGCGAAACGTCCTTCACGGCGACGAAGCCGCGGAATTCCTTGGTCAGCCCTTCGGTCTCGAGGATCGTGTCGTCGCTGCGCATGAAGGCGGGGGCTCCAGCTGCGCCCTGCGTCGAGGGCGCCGCAGGTATGCCCCACGCGCGGGGGGCGCGTCAAAGCGCGCATGCCCCATTTTTTCTTGTGGTCGTCGACAGGAGGGATGGTGGGCGCTGCTGGGATTGAACCAGCGACCCCCGCCGTGTGAAAGCGGTGCTCTGCCGCTGAGCTAAGCGCCCCGTCGACCCGGTCGATTGGCCGCGATATAAGAGGCGCACTTCGATGGTGTCAAGGAAGGTCGCGCGCCGCGGCCTCGCCATGTCCCTCGACGCAAGCCCGTCCCCCACCGATGACCATGCACGGAACCATGCGCGCCTGCCTCGTCCTCGCGCTCGCCTGCTGCCTCCTGGCCGCGGGCGGGGAGGCGCGCGCGCAGGCGCGGTCGTCGAGCGTGAGCTACGACATCTACACCGGCGGGCTGCAGATCCTGGAGCTCGACGCCGCCATCTCGCTCGACGCGGGAAGCTACGACCTCAGCGCGAAGCTGCGCACGCGCGGGTTCATGTCGACGCTGTTTCCCTGGGAGCAGGCGAACCGCGTGGCGGGGACGACCACGGCGCCGTTCCCCGCGCCGCTGCGCTTCGAGCAGCGGGGCGTCTTCCGTGGCAAGGAACGCAGCGTCGAGATCGCCTATCGCGACGGGCGGATCGCCGAGCTGGCGGTGGCGCCCGTCGGCGGGGACGACAACGACCGCGAGCAGGTGCCGCTCGACGACGTCGCCGGCGCGCTCGATCCGCTGACCGGCATCGTGGCGCTGCTGCTGCGCCTCGAGGCGGGGGGCAGCTGCGATGGCCGCTACGACGGCTTCGACGGACGCCGCCGCTTCACGATGGAGCTGGTCGATCGCGGCAACGAGACGATCGAGGTCCCGGGCGCGCGGGGCGGGCCCGGGCCCGCGCGGGTCTGCGACTTCGTCTACCGCCAGACCGCCGGCTACGCGCGCCGCGTCAGCTGGGGGCCAGACCGCCAGCGCGAGCCCCGGGAGGGCCGCTTCTGGATCGGCGACCCGCGGCAGGTCGTGCCGGGCGTCGCGCTCACGCGCCTGCCGCTGCGCATGGAGGTCGAGAACAGCTACGGGCGGATGCTCGCGCACCTGCGCCCGGAGGCGCCGCGCTGACGCCTGCTCAGCGCGCGACGAGGCGGGGGATCTCGCTCAGGCTGTCGACGACGTGGTCGGCGCCCAGGTCGCGCGCCGGCACCGCGGTGTAGCCGAAGCTGACGAGGATGACCGGCAGGCCGGCGGCGCGCGCGGCCGCCAGGTCGACCGGCGAATCGCCCACGAAGGCGGCAGCGCGCGCGGTGCCTCCAAGCGCGGCGAGGCAGCGCAGGACGGGATCCGGATCGGGCTTTCGCACCCCGTCGCCGCCGACGACCGCAGAGAAGAAGCCCGAGAGGCCGAGCTCGCCCAGGATCCGGTGCGTCGCGCGGTCGGGCTTGTTGGTGCAGATGCCGAGCTCGAAGCCGTCGGCGCGCAGCGCCGAGAGCGCCTCGACGGCCCCGTCGAAG
>CANMWW010000369.1 GCA_947500965.1 Alphaproteobacteria bacterium | reverse complement strand
GGCCATCCGCGCTTGGCGCGGACGGGAGGGGAGTGGGGGGGGACCTGGCTCCTCCCCTGGCCGCGCGGCAGCGCGGCTGGGGGAGGTGGCGCGCGCCGACGGGCGCGCGACGGAGGGGGCATGCGCTCCCTGCTCGCCGCTCGGCCATGCGTGCCGCCCTCGCCTGCACGCGCGACGCCGGTCTAGCATCCCGACCGCATGTCCTCCTGGCGCGACTCGCTCGCGATCCATCTCCGCCCGCGCCTGCTCGCCGTCCTGTTCATGGGCTTCGGATCGGGCCTGCCGCTGCCGCTGACCTTCGGCACGCTGACCTTCTGGCTTGCCGAGAGCGGCGTGAACCGCACGACGATCGGCCTGCTCGCCCTCGTCGGCACCGCCTATTCGCTCAAGTTCCTCTGGGCGCCGCTCGTGGACCGCATGCCGCTCGGCCCGCTCACGGCGCGGCTGGGCCGCCGGCGCGGCTGGGCGATCGGCGTCCAGGCGCTGCTCGCGCTCGCGATCCTCGCGCTCGGCGCCACCGATCCGCGCATCGACCCCTACGCAACGGCGGCGGTCGCCCTCGCCATCGCGATCCTCTCCGCCACGCAGGACATCGTGGTCGACGCGCTGCGCATCGAGCTCCTCGCGCCGGAGGAGCAGGGCGCGGGCGCCGCCGCGACGCAATGGGGCTATCGCTTCGGCATGATCGTCTCCTCGGCCGGCGCGCTCTACGCCGCGGAGTTCGGCGGCTGGGGCTTCGCCTTCTGCCTGATGTCCGGCTTCATGGCGGTCGGCATGGCGGCGGTCTGGCTGTCGCCCGAGCCCGAGGCGCCCGCGTCGCTGGCGCAGGCCCCGGCCGACGCGCCGCTCGCCGGGCGTGCCTGGGCGTGGATCCAGCGCGCGGCGATCGATCCGTTCCGCGACTTCATGGGGCGGCCGGGCTGGGCGGCGATCCTCGTCTTCGTCGTCCTCTACAAGTTCGGCGACGCGCTGGCCGGCACGATGGCGAACCCGTTCTACGTCGCCATGGGGTTCACGCGGCTCGAGGTCGCGAACATCTCGAAGGTGTTCGGCGTGGTCGCGACGCTCGCGGGCGTGGCGGCGGGCGGCGTGCTCGTGCATCGCCACGGCCTGGCGCGCGCGCTCATCGCCTGCGGCGTGCTGCAGGCGCTGTCGAACCTGATGTACGCCCTGCAGGCGATGGTCGGCCACGATGTCCTGATGCTCGCCGCGACGATCGGCATCGAGAACTTCACGGGCGGCATGGGCTCCGCGGCCTTCGTCGCCTACCTGTCCGGCCTGTGCAACGTCGCCTACACGGCGACGCAATACGCGCTGCTGTCCTCGCTCGCCGCGGTGGGGCGCACGACGCTCTCGGCCGGCGGCGGCTGGCTGTCGCTGCAGCTGGACTGGGTGCTGTTCTTCGCCGCCACGACGCTCGCCGCGCTGCCGGGCATCGCGATGGCGATCTGGGTGATGCGCCGCTTTCCGCCGCGGCGCGAGGGGGAGGCATGAGGTTCGAGGCCGGGGACATCGCGTGGACGGGCGAGGGGCTCGACAGGCCCGAATGCGTGCTCTGCACCGCGTCGGGCGACAGCTACGTGTCGCGCCGCACGGGGCTCAGCCGCGTCGGCGCCGACGGGCGCACGGAGCACCGGGAATTCGGTCCCGCCTCGGACTGGATGGTCAACGGCATCGCCATCGACGCCGATGGCAGCTTCCTCGTCGCGAATCTCGGCGGGCTGGGCGGCGTCTGGCGCTGGACGCCGCGCACGGGCCCCGTGCCCTTCCTGCTCGAGCTGGACGGCGCAAGGCTGCCGGGTGCCGTGAACTATGTCGGGCTGGACGCGCGGCGCCGCGCCTGGGTCTCGATCAGCACGCGGCTTTCCCCGCGCGACCTCGCCTTCAACCGCGGCGTCGACGACGGCTTCATCGTGCTGGTCGACGACAAGGGCGCGCGCATCGCCTGCGACGGGCTCGGCTTCACGAACGAGTCGCATGTCGATCCGTCCGGGCGGTACCTCTACGTCAACGAGACCTATGCCCGGCGCATGACGCGCTTCCCGCTCGCCGAGGACGGCACGCTGGGGCCGCGAGAGACCGTGGCCGAGTTCCGCGACGGCGCCTTCCCCGATGGCATGGCCTTCGACGCGGAAGGCAATATCTGGCTTGCCTGCGTCGTCGCCAACCGGCTCCTGCGCGTGACGCCCGCGGGCCGGCAGGAGGTGCTGCTCGACGGCTCGGATCCCGCGACCAGCCGCGCGGCCGACGCGGCCTGGGAGTCCGGGCGTTTCGACCGGCCGACGCTCAACCGCGGCGAGGCGCTGGCCTTCGGCAACCTCGCCTCGGTCGCCTTCGGCGGCCCTGACCTGCGCACGCTGCACCTGGGCTCGCTCGCGGGGACGCGGCTGGCGACGCTGCGCGTGCCGGTCGCCGGCGCGCGGCCGCATCACTGGATGGCGCGCCCGGCCTTCTGAGCCCCGCGCGGCTTTACAGTTCTTAGCGTCCATGGGGCGGCCGGCGCGGCTAGTGTCGGGCGCGTTACCGTCGCGGATCCCGTCCGCGGGCCGCGAACGCTCGAGGAGGTCCCCCCATGTCGATCCCAAGGCTCGCCGCGCGCGGGCTCGCGCTCCTTGCCGCGGCGTTCACCGCGCTCGGCCTCGCGGTCGCGTCCGCCCAGACGCTGCCGCCGCCGGCGGGAACCCCGATCCTCGACGTCACAGGGCGCATCGCCGTCACCAACGGCGACGCGCGCGCGCGCTTCGACCTCCCGATGCTCGAGGCGATCGGCGTGTCGCGCATCTCCACCAGCACCGCCTGGACGAATGGCAGGCAGGACTTCGAGGGCGTCTCGCTCAAGGCCCTGCTGGAGCGCGTCGGCGCGTTCGGCGACCGCATCGAGGCCGTCGCGCTCAACGACTACAAGGTCGAGATCCCGGTCGCGGACTTCGCGCGCTGGCCGGTGATCCTCGCCTGGCGCCAGAACGGGCAGCTGATGCGCGTGCGCGACAAGGGCCCGCTCTGGATCATCTATCCGCAGGACGACTTCCCGGCGCTCGACAACAAGGAGGCGCAGGGCAAGTGGGCGTGGCAGGTCAAGGAGATCCGGGTCAGGTGACGGCGCGCCGGGCCACCCCGCCACCCCGGCATGCTTGACGTGCGCGCCGTGCGCCGGCCCTGGCGTTCCCTCGCCGTGCTGGCGGCGATCGCGCTGTGCGCGCTCGGCGTCGCCGCGTCGCTCTATTCCTTCCACGCCCTCGTCACGCGCTTCTACGTCACGAAGGAAAACCTCGTCTGGGTCTCGACGCGCGCCGAGGTCGAGCTCGCGCGCTACTCCAGCTCCTTGCTCGGCATGGTCGCCGCGCGCGGCGCCTCGGCCGAGGCGCTCGCCGAGGCGGAGCTGCGCTTCGACATCTTCCTGAGCCGCCTCGAGCTCTTCCGCGGCGGCGTCGTCCACGAGGCCCTGTCCGCGGGGCAGGAGGGCCGCGCGCTGCTGGCGCGGATCGAGACGATCGAGCAGGTGCTCGACCCGCGCGCGGTGCAGGACTGGTCGCCCGACGGCGTGCGCGTGCTCGAGCGCCGCGTCGCCGGCGTGGCGCTGCTGCTGCAGGAGATCTCCATGATCTCGCTGCGCCACGAGGCGCGGTCGGAGAAGGAGCTGCTGCGGGTCCTCGACACGAGCGTCGCCGCCTCGGGCGGATTCTTCGCCATGGGCACGCTCGCGCTCGTGCTGTTCCTGCG
>CANMWW010000368.1 GCA_947500965.1 Alphaproteobacteria bacterium | reverse complement strand
CACGTCGATCGAGACGCTGGTGCGCGATCCCTATGCGGTCCATGCGCGCCGCATCCTGAAGCTGCGACCGCTCGACGAGGTCGACGAGGAGCCCTCGGCCGGCGATCGCGGCACGACGATCCACGACGCGCTGCACGACTTCCTGGCGGATGGCGGCGACCTTCCGGACGACGCGCTCGACCGGCTGCTCGCGATCGGCCGCACGCATTTCGCGCCGCTCATGGATCGCCCGGTCGTGCGCGCCGTCTGGTGGCCGCGCTTCGAGCGGCTCGCGCGCTGGTTCGTGGACTGGGAGCGCGCGCGTCGCGCGACGGGCACGCGGACGCTCGCGGTCGAGTGCGAAGGCAGGCTGCAACTGGGCTCCGGCTTCGTGGTGACGGCGAAGGCCGACCGCATCGACATGCTGCCCGGCGGCAGCCTCGGCATCGTCGACTACAAGACGGGGACGGTGCCCAGCTACAACCAGGTCGAGGTCGGCTTCTCGCCGCAGCTGCCGCTGGAGGCCGCGATCGCCCAGGCGGGCGGCTTCCCCGGCGTGGAGGCGTCGCGGCCGGGCGAGCTCCTCCATGTCCGCCTCACCGGCGGATCGACGCCCGGCGAGGCGAAGCCCGTGCAGGCCTGGCGACGGCCGGGCAAGTCGCCGGAGGAACTTGCGCGCGACGCGCTCGCCGGCCTCGAGAAGCTGGTGGCGTCCTACGCCGATCCGCGGCGGCCCTATCTCGCGCGCCCGCGCGTGCGCTGGAAGTCCGCCCACGCCGAGTACGACCACCTCGCGCGCGTCGCCGAGTGGTCCGCCATCGACAGGGAGGGCGACAAGTGAGCCCGTTCAACCCGCGCATCGAGGAAGCCAAGCTCGCGCAGCGCAAGGCGGCCGATCCCGCGGGCTCGGTCTGGGTCGCCGCCAACGCGGGATCCGGCAAGACGCGCGTGCTGGTGGACCGCGTGGCGCGGCTGCTGCTCTCCGGCGCGCCGCCGCACGCGATCCTCTGCCTCACCTTCACCAAGGCTGCGGCGGCGGAGATGCGCGCGCGACTGTCGAAGCGGCTAGGCGCGTGGACGGCGATGTCCGGCGAGCAGCTGCGCGCCGACCTCGCCGACCTCGCGGGAGACGGCATCGCGATCGACGCGGAACTCGAGGCGCGCGCGCGCCGCCTCTTCGCCGCCACGATCGACGCGCCGGGCGGCATGCGCGTCCAGACCATCCATTCCTTCTGCGAGTCGCTGCTGCGCCGCTTCCCCGTCGAGGCGCGCGTGGGCGTGAGCTTCGCGATCGCCGACGACAACGAGACCCGCGCGCTGCTCGACGGCGCGCGCGACCGCATGTTCGACGACGCGGCGCGCGAGCCCGCGCTCGGCGCGGCGCTCGCGCGCCTGGTGCTGCGCGCCGACGCGAAGACCCTCGACGACCTCTTCGCGGATCTCGCCCGGCAGCGGCGGCACCTTCGCCGGCTCCTCGCCGCGCATGGCGGGGACCCGGAGCGCGCCGTCGGCGACCTCGCCGCGCGGCTCGGGGTCGCGGAGACGGAGGACGAGCAGGAGATCCTCGACGAATTCGCCGCCGGCATCCCGGTGGCCGAGATGGAGCGCGCTGCGAAGGCCCTCGAAAAGGGCTCGAAGGGCGATGTCGCGCGCGCCACGCGCATGGCCGACCTCGGGCTTGGCGCCATGGCCGCGGGCCGCGCGCGCGAATGGATCTCGATCTTCCTGACCTCGAAGCATGCAAAGGCGCGCGAGGACAAGAACCTGGCGACGAAGGCGGTGGTCGCCTCGGATCCCGGCGTCCTCGACATCATGCGCGCGGAGGCGGCGCGCTGCCTCGCCGTCGCGGACCGCCTGCGCGCGCTCGCCCTGCTGCAGGGCTCGGCGGCGATGATCCGCCTCGGCGCGCGGCTGGTCTTCCACTACGAGGCGGGCAAGCGCGCGCGCGACGTCCTCGACTACGACGACCTCGTCTTCCGCAGCCAGGCGCTGCTCGAGGACGCCGCCGCCGCCTGGGTGCGCTACCGCCTCGATGGCGGCATCGACCACATCCTCGTCGACGAGGCACAGGACACGAGCGCCGAGCAGTGGCGCATCGTCGACTGCCTCGCCGGCGAGTTCTTCGCGGGCGCGGGCGCGCGCGGCGACGCCACGCGCACGCTCTTCGCGGTCGGCGACGAGAAGCAGTCGATCTTCAGCTTCCAGGGCGCGGACCGCCGGGCCTTCGGCGCCGCGCAGGACAGCTTCGGCCAGCTGGCGCGCGAGGCGGGCCGTTCCTTCCTGCCGGTCGACCTCGTCTATTCCTTCCGCTCGACGCCGACCGTGCTGCAGGCTGTCGACATGCTCTTCGCGATGGCGTCGGCGCGCGCCGGCGTCGCGATGGCGGAGACCAGCCACCGCGCGGTGCGCGAGGGCGAGCCTGGGCTCGTCGAGCTCTGGCCGCTCGTCGAGCCGCCGCCGGGCGGCGACGAGGTCGCATGGGACGCGCCGCTCGACTACGTCTCGGAGGCATCGCCGCCCGCGCTGCTCGCGCGGCGCATCGCCGCGACCATCCGCGGCTGGATCGACGGCGGCGAGGCGATCTGGCGCGACGGGGCCGCCGTGCCGATCCGCCCGGGCGACGTGATGATCCTCGTGCGGCGGCGCAACGCGTTCTTCGTCGAGATGGTGCGCGCGCTGAAGGCCGCGGGCGTGCCCGTCGCCGGCGCCGACCGCCTCGTGCTCGCGGACCACGTCGCGATCCAGGACCTCGTCGCGCTGGCGCGCTTCGCGCTGCTGCCGCGCGACGACTACGCGCTCGCATGCGTGCTCAAGAGCCCGCTCTGCGGCCTCGACGACGACGACCTGATCGCGCTCTGCCCTGCGCGCGGGCCCGGCGGGCTGTGGAAGGCGCTGCGCGCGCGCGCCGGCGAGCGCCCGTCCTGGACGGCGGCCGCCCGCGACCTCGGCGACTGGCTCGCGGCGGCGGATTTCGCGCCGCCCTACGAGTTCTTCGCGCGCGTGCTCGGCCCCGATGGCGGGCGGCGCCGCTTCCTCGCCCGGCTCGGCGCGGAGGCCGCGGACCCGCTCGACGAGTTCCTCGCCCTCGCGCTCGCGTTCGAGCACGAGAACCCGCCGTCGCTCCAGGGCTTCCTGCGCTGGTTCTCGCGTGGCGGCGCCGAGATCAAGCGCGACATGGAGCTCGCGCGCGACGAGGTGCGCGTGATGACGGTCCACGCGTCGAAGGGGCTCGAGGCACCCGTCGTCTTCCTTCCCGACACGATGTCCATGCCCGCCGGCCGGCACGACCCCAGGCTGTTCTGGGAAGACGGCGCGTCCGGCGCTCCGCTGCTGCTCTGGCCGGGCGGCAAGGACAACGACGTCGCGCTGAGCCGCGCAGCGCGCGAGCGCACGCGCACGCAGCGCCTCGAGGAATATCGCCGGCTGCTCTACGTCGCGACCACGCGCGCGCGCGACCGGCTCGTGGTCTGCGGCTGGGTCGACAAGCCGCTGCCAGGCGAGGAGCCCGCGGAGGATGGCGAGGGCGAGGGCGCGGAGGAGGGCGGCGAGGACAACTGGTACCAGTTGCTGCAGGCCGCGCTGCGTGCACGGCTCGGCGGCGGCGTCGAGGAGGTCGACGGGCCCTGGGACGGGGGCGGGAAGGCGCTGCGCATCGGCGCGGCCCCGCCGCGCGTGCCGGTCGCCGCGATCGCCGCGGCCGGGCCTCCGGTCGCGCTCCCGGACTGGGCGCGACGCCCCGCGCT
>CANMWW010000367.1 GCA_947500965.1 Alphaproteobacteria bacterium | reverse complement strand
TGCCAGCCGCGTCGGCCTCTCTATCCTTCGCGCCGTCGGCCTCGGCGACCTTGTCGCGACCACCCAGGGTGAATATGTCGCGGCATGCGCGCGCCTCGCCGCCGATCGCGCGCGGCTCGCCGGGCTGCGCGCGGGCCTGCGCGACAGGGTGCGCGCCTCGCCCCTCGGGGACGCCCGCGGACTCGCGGCGGCCATCGAAACGGCGTACAAGGAGCTCTGGTGGCGATGGTGCGCCGGGGCGGGCAATGCCGGCGACGCCGGCGCCAGATGAGGTCCAGATGATCGGGCAATTCCGCGGCTTCTCCATTCTCGCGCTCCTCCTCGCGCTCGCCCTGCCCATGCTCCAGGCCTGCGAGGGCTCGGAGGCGTCCTACCCGACGCCGTCGCGCAAGCGCGGCGAGTCCGAGCCGCGCTACGGCTATGGCGAGACGCGCATGGGCCGGCCGACCGTGTTCAGCGAGGGCGGGATCTTCGGGCGCTCCACGTCGCGCGGCGAGCAGGGCGGCGGCGGCATCGGCGTCAACAACTTCCTCTGGCGCGCCTCGCTCGACTCGATCGCCTTCATGCCGCTGGCCTCGGCCGATCCCTTCGGGGGCGTCATCGTGACCGACTGGCACAGCTTGCCGGAGGCACCGAACGAGCGGCTGAAGGTGAACGTCTTCATCATGGGCCGCGAGCTGCGCGCGGACGGGGTGCGGGCCGCGGTGTTCCGCCAGCGCCGCGAGGCCAATGGCAGCTGGTCCGACGTGGCGGTCGAGGAAGGCACGGTCTCTCGCCTCGAGGACGCCATCCTGACGCGCGCGCGCGAGCTGCGCCTCGCGCAGCGCTGACATGCGCCGTCCCCGCCCGCCAGGGCGGGGTCGCGGGGGCGGGTTAAGCACCACGGGCTGAGTCCCGTGCGCCTTTGCCCGCCGCCGCTCGCCGGAGCCACCCTGCTCGCCTCGAGGCCGCTTGGGAGGCGAAGCGATGAGGCTGGCGAAGGTCCTTGCACTGGCATCCGCGCTCGGCGCCCTCTCCCCGCCGCCCCAGGCTGGCGCGTCCACCGGCGCGCTGCGCGTCGAGCTGGGCGGCTACATGGAGCAGGCCGCGGGATGGGCGCGCAACCAGCCTGGGGTGCGTGTCGCGCAGCGCAGCGCCGCCGGGACGACCAGCGCGGTGCTGCGCGAGCCCAACCGCTTCGCCCAGCAATCCGACGCGGAGATCTGGTTCACCGGCCGCGCGAGGATCGGGGAGGGCCTCGTCCTCGGGTTCGTCGTCCAGCTCGAGGCCAACAGCAACGCCCATGACCAGGTCGACGAATCCTACCTCTTCGTCGAGGGGCCCCTGGGCAGGCTGCTGGCGGGCTCGGAGAACGACGCGGCCTATCTCCAGCACGTCTCCGCGCCGCGGCCCGCCGCCGGCTGGGGCGTGCTGGAGAGCGCGGCGACCCAATGGGTCGTGGTCCCGCGCCATGTCCATGCGATGACGACGACGGCGCCGACCACGACCGGCGACGACCAGAAGCTCACCTGGTTCGCGCCTCGCCTCGCCGGGCTGCAGCTCGGCGCCTCCTTCACGCCCAACGAGCGCGAGGACGCGAACGAGGTGTCCGACCGCGCGCGCGAGCGGACCAATCTCTCCACGCTGTCCGTGAACGGGCGCTGGTCCCTCGGCGGCGCCGCGCTGCGCCTGTCCGCCGGCAGGGTGCATGGGCGCGGCGCGCCGGGCGCGAGCTTCGCCGGTCGACGCGCGCCGCTGGACGACGACGCGGCGGGGGCGGAGATCGGATGGGGCGAATGGCGGATCGGCGCCGGCTATCGTCGCCTCGCCAATCCGGGTAGCGCGCTGGATGGCCGGGCGCGGGCGATCGGCCTTGCCTGGCGCCGCGACCGCTGGAGCGCCGCCGTTGGCCACCTGCGCTCCCGGGCCGCCGGGACGACCACCACGCCCGGTCGCGACAAGTCGGATATCGTCGTCCTTTCAACTGGATATTCGGTCGCTCCCGGGATCGACCTGGTGCTGTCCGGCTTCGGGGCGCGCCATGCCAATGGCGGCTCGCGCTTCGGGGCCGAGGACCGGAATCGCGGCCGGGGCATGGTCTCCGCCCTGCGGCTGAGCTTCTGAGCCCAGGAGCGGGGGGCTGTGGCCGGGATGCAACAGCCGCGCGATTCCCGCAACACATGGCCACGGCCCGATTGTCCGCCATGGGGAAAGCCGTCATTTTGCGCTCGCTCCACTCGGAGCAATTCTCGCTCGGAGGCCCCAGGGCCGCCGCGCATCAACTGAGAAAGGGTTCTCATGAACAAGCTTCTCGCTACGTCCGCGCTCGTCGCGGCAGGGCTGGTGGCGTCGGCCGGCGTCGCTTCGGCCCAGGCCCCGGCCCCGATCCAGGTCGTCGTCGGCGGCTTCATGCACCAGTACTTCGGTACCGCGTCGAACAACGACGGCGTGACCTACGCCTCGGGCAACGGTCGTGGCGCCGCCGCCGCCGTGGGCTCGCAGATGAACAAGATGTCGCAGCAGTCCGACACCGAGATCTTCGTCGGTGGCCGCTCGACCCTGTCGAACGGCATCGTGATCGGCTTCGACGTCCAGCTCGAGGGCAACTCCGACACGAACGCCAACAAGAACCTCGACCAGGTCGACGAGTCGTACATCTTCATCGACGGCGCCTTCGGCCGCGTGCTGATCGGCTCGGAGAACGAGGCCTCCTACATCATGCATGTCGGCGCTCCCGCGCCGGGCGCGACCTGGGGTGCCAACGAAGCCTACACGGCCAACTGGATCCTGCGTCCGAACCAGGTGACGTTCAACGACACGACCTCGTCGTTCCAGAACGGCGACGGCCAGCGCCTGACCTACTTCACGCCGCGCTTCTCCGGCCTGCAGCTGGGCGTGTCCTACACCCCGAACGCGCTCGAGGACGTCAACGGCTTCGTCGACCAGCGCGCCGCGCGCGCGAATGGCTGGTCGCCCGGCCTGAACTACACCAACACGCTCATGGGCATCCGCGTCGCGGCCTCGGCCGGCCTGACCTACTACCCCGAGATCGACGGTGCGGCGCCGACGACGGCGAACGGCAACGCGATCAAGGACTACAGCGCGGGTCTCCAGCTCGGCATGGGTGCCTTCACGGTCGGTGGCGGCTATCGCGTGATCGACAACAACCTCGGCGCCAATGACGGCAGCGCGTGGTCGATCGGCGGTGCCTACCAGGCCGGCCCGATCGCGGTCAGCGCCAGCTACCTGCAGTCGACGGCCAACGGCACGGCCGTGGTTGGTGACGACGTCGTGAAGCAGACGATCCTCTCCGCCGCCTACACGATGGGCCCGGGCGTGGACCTCGTCGGCTCGATCTTCAACATGTCGTTCAAGGACGAGGGCGGCGCCGCGACCAACTCGAACTCCGGTTCGGGTGGCGTGGTCGGCATCCGCCTGATGTTCTGATCCTCGGCCGCAAGGCTACAGGAGAAGACGGAAGAGGGCGGCGCAAGCCGCCCTCTTCTTTTTTGGAGGAACCGGGATGGATGACGCGATCCAGGCGGCGATCAGCGCGGTGCTTGCCCGGATCGCCGATGCCGCGCGCGGCGCGGGCCGCGATCCCGCCTCCGTCACGCTCGTCGCGGTCTCGAAGACCTTCGGCGCCGATGCCGTCCAGGCCGCGCTCGACGCGGGCCAGCGCGTCTTCGGCGAGAACCGCGTGCAGGAGGCCGCCGCCAAGTTCCCGGCGCTGAAGGCCAGCCATCCC
>CANMWW010000366.1 GCA_947500965.1 Alphaproteobacteria bacterium | reverse complement strand
TCTCGGAGCAGTACGCGAAGACCAATGGCGAGCGCAGCGTCGTGCCGGGCGACATCCACACGCCGGTCACCGGCTCGGGCGAAGGCGGGAAGCTCGGCGAGGTTATCGCCGAGAAGGACAGCTACCGCGTAGCCACCGGGCCGGGCGAGCGCGGCAACAAGATCCACCTTGGCGTGTTCAAGCTCGACCAGATCTCGAAGTCCGAGTTCTGCGTCTCCTGCCATCAGGTCGCCGTGCACCCGGGAATCAAGCTCGAGGTGGTCTGGGACCAGTACCGCGCCTCGCCATCGATGTCCGACGGCACCACCTGCCAGGAATGCCACATGGGCAAGACCCCCGGCGTCGCCAACGGCTACGAGACGGGACCGAGCGCGGTGGTGAACGGCAAGCCCGTGAACCCCAACCGACGCCACAGCAACCACGCCTTCTACGGCCCGGGCTACCCGATCGCGCATCCCGGCATCTTCCCGATCAACACGAAGGCCTCGAAGTTCGACATCCGCGACTGGCTGAAGTTCGACCACCGCGCCGGCTGGGGCAAGCCGGAGTTCGAGGACAAGGTCGAGTCCGGCGAGATCAAGCAGAGCTTCCCGGAGCCCTGGGGCGATCGCATCGACCGCGAGGAAGCGCGCGAGATCGTCGAGGAGAACCTCGTGCGCCTCGAGGAGAAGCGCGAGTTGCGGCGCAAGGTGATGGAGAACGGCTCTAAGCTCGATGGGCCTTTCTTCGCCTCGGCGCCGAAGGCGGGCCAGGGGCTCTCCTTCTCCTATCGCATCACCAACACCAATCGCGGCCACAACCTGCCGTCCGGGTCGCTGGGCGCGCAGCCGGAGATCTGGCTGAACGTCGCCCTCATCGCCCCCGACGGCCGGACCGTGTGGGAGAGCGGCTATGTCGACTCGAACGGCGACATGGCCGACATCCACTCGCTCGACGTCCTCGCCGGGCGCATCCCGCGCGACGCGCAGCTGGTCAACCTGCAGACCAAGTTCCTGACGCAGAACGTCAAGGGCACGGACCGCGAGATGTACCTGCCGATCAGCTTCGACGTCGACCAGCGGCCGTTCATCCGACCGGCGTCGGTGCCGACCACGGTGCTCAACCATCCACCCGGCATCAGGATGGAGGGGCGCAGCATCCCGCCGCTTGGCACGCGCGTGGCGAACTACACCGTGCCCGCGCAGCTCGTCTCCCAGCCAGGCAAGTACAGGCTCGCCGCGCGCATGCGCAGCCGGGCCGAGCCCATCTACTTCATGAAGTTCGTCAAGGCGACGAAGGAGATGGAGCAGGCGATGAACGAGTGGATGCTCGACATCCATCCCTACAGCGTCGCCTTCGAAGTCCGCTGATCCGCCGAGGACAACAGAGATGACCATCGACATCCGAAGCGGCCTCCTCCCCCTCGTGCTCGCGGCGGCCGTCGCCTCGTTCCTTCCGGCGCGCGCAGCCGGGGAGGAACCGGCGATGTCGCCGGGCGTCGAGCGCGTGCCGCACGACCCGAAGGTCTTCAAGCCGGATCCGACCTACGGCACCGGCGCATACGATGCGGAGCGCCAAGTCGACATCTATGGTGGCAAGCGCGAGGTGAAGACGCCAAGGCCATTGATCGAGATCGGGCGCCCGCTCTATCGCGAAGGTCCGCTTCCCCCCTCCTATCACTTCCTCGGAGCGAAGAACCCCGTCAGTCCGTCGCTGATCGTGTACGGCGACTGGCGCACCGCGATGGCTTTCAACGATACCGGCAGCAGGGAGGTCGGGCAGGTCGCGACACGCCTGAACCTCGAGGCAGACCTCGCGATCACGTCGACCGAGCGTTTCCACGCGTTGTTCCGCCCCTTCGACCGCAATGGAAAGTTCACGCGCTACGAGTTCGCCGGGGACGACCGGCGCCAGGGCGAGGCGACCTTCGACGGCAATGTCGACGCCTTCTTCTTCGAAGGCGACCTCGGCAACATCGCGTCCGGGGTGTTCGACACCTACAGCACCATCGACGTCCCCTTCGCGGCGGGTCTCATGCCCCTGGTCTTCCATAACGGCGTATGGATGGACGACGCGATCACGGGTGTCGCCTTCGGGCAGGCTGGTCGCAACAGCCGGACGCTCGGCATATCCAACATGGACATCTCGGTCTTCGCCGGGTTCAACAAGGTCTCGAGCCCGGCCCTGCGCAACGCTCTGGGGGACTTCGCCGACAGGGACGCCCGCATCATGGGCGCCGCGCTGTTCGTCGACGCGAACGAGGGCCACTGGGAATTCGGGATCGGCCGCGTGGACGGTCGCCGCGACCTCGCGGAGCAGGGCTACGACAGCGCGGCCATCTCCTTCACGCGCCGCTACGGAGGCTGGCTCTCGAACAGCGTGCGCGTCGTCGGTACCTTTGGCCAGGACCGGGAGCGGAACCGGCAGCAGAGCGCGGACGGCTTCGCCGTCCTGTTCGAGAACTCGCTGATCAGCCACAAGCCCCTGACGCTCGTGCCGTACTTCAACATGTTCGCGGGCTTCGACCGTCCCCAGTCGCTGGCGCGCGATCCCGGCGCCGGCGGGATCCTGAAGAACACCGGCATCCTGTTCGAGACCGATGGCCTGACGAACTTCCCGAAGCTGGACGACAGCGCGCACAACACCTATGGCGGCGCGCTGGGCGTGCAGTACCTCTTCAACCTCGACCAGCAGATCGTGGTCGAGGTCGCCGGGCTCGATGTCCGCGAGCGCGACGTCGAGCCGGGCCGCGCAGCCCGCGGCCCCCAGTACGGCGCCGGGATCCGGTACCAGCTTCCGCTCACCAACGCCCTGATCTTCCGCGCGGATGCGATCGCGGCGCGCCGGGAGCGCGACAACGACCTGCTCGGGATCCGGACCGAGCTGCGCATCAAGTTCTGAGAAACGGAAGGCCCCGCGCATGCTCGACACGTTGCTGCCCGCCGCGGCATCGCTCCTCCTCGCCGGGCTCGGCGCCAGGCTTGCCGTCGCCGGCTGGCGAGAGGTAGAGGCCACCAGGGCCGCGCGACGCAGCGCGGAAGCCGAGCGAGCCCTGCTTTCCGCCCGCGTGGCAGAGATCGCGGAGCGCCGCGCGCGCGAGCGCGAGAAGGCCGAGCGCACTTGGGACGGGTTCCGCAAGTTCGTCGTCGCGCGAAAGGTGCTGGAGGCGCGCGACACGCGCTCCTTCTACCTCGAGCCGCACGACCGCCGTCCGCTGCCGAGCTTCAATCCCGGCCAATACCTCACCTTCAAGCTCAACGTGCCAGGGCAGCCGAAGCCGGTGACGCGCTGCTACTCCCTGTCCGATGCGCCCCGCGCGGACTATTTCCGCGTGACGATCAAGCGCGTCGGCTCGCCACCCGGCAAGCCCGAGATACCGCCCGGCGTCTCCTCCTGCTTCTTCCACGACGACCTCGAGGTCGGCGACATCCTTGACGTGCGTGCGCCGTCGGGAGCCTTCTGGATCGACCCCACAGACACGACACCCGTGGTCCTGATCGGTGGCGGCGTCGGACTGACCCCTGTCCTCTCCATGCTCAACGCGATCGTCGACGCCGACGCGCGGCGCGCGGTCTGGTTCTTCTACGGCGTACGCAACGGCGCCGAGCATGCGATGGCGGAGCACCTCTCTGCGATCGCCGCGCGAAACCCCAATGTCAGCATGAACGTCTGCTACAGCGATCCCGAGCCGGGCGAGGTGCCAGGCGAACGGTTCCAGCATTCCGAACGCGTCAGCGTCGACCTGATCCGGCGCGTCGTCGGCGACATGGCGTCGCCGCATTTCT
>CANMWW010000365.1 GCA_947500965.1 Alphaproteobacteria bacterium | reverse complement strand
GATCGGCAATGGCAGCGATCCCTCGCGCTTCTTCCCGGCCGCCGACGAGGCGGCGCGCGCCGCGCTGCGCGCGCGGCTCGGCCTCGCCTCGCCGCGCCCGGCCATCGCCTGCGTCGGCAGGCTGGTGGCGGAGAAGGGCTATCCCGAGCTGCTCGCGGCGATGGCCCGGGTCGATGCCGACCTCTGGGTCGTCGGGGAGCGCCTGGCCAGCGACCATGCCGGCTCGATCGCGGCGGACATCGCGGCGGCGGAGGCCGATCCCGCGCGCGCCCCGCGCATCCGCTTCCTCGGCTACCGCGCCGACGTGCCGGAGATCCTGCGCGCCGCGGACGCCTTCGTCCTGCCGTCGCATCGCGAGGGCATGCCGCGCTCGATCATCGAGGCGATGCTGGCCGGGCTCCCGGTCGTCGCCACGGACATTCGCGGCTCGCGCGAGGAGGTCGTGCCGGGAGCGACCGGGCTGCTCGTGCCCGTGCGCGACGAGGCGGCGCTCGCCGGGGCGCTCCAGGCGCTGGCGGCGGATCCGGGCCTTCGGGCGCGCATGGGCGCCGCCGGCCTTGCCCGTGCCCGCGAGTTCTATGTCGAGGACAAGGTGATCGCCCGGCAGATGCGGCTGCTCGGCCTCGACCGGGCCTCCGCGCGGCTGGACGGGTCGGGGCGGGTGGATTAAATCCGGGGGATGGCCCGTTGCACGGGCATGACCCAGGAACGCCTCGCCAGGACAGCGCCTTGCCCCAATCCCCCCTCCTCGTGCGCGACGCCGACCGGCTCGCCGATGCCCTCGCGGCGCTCGACCACGACGGCCCCGGCCTCGCCGCCGTGGTCGATGGCGGCGGCAGGATGGTGGGCACGCTCTCCGGCTCCTGCATCCGCGCCTTCCTCGCGCGCGGCGGCCGCCTCGACCAGCCGGCCGGCGCGGCCATGAGCGCGGACGGCTCCAGCGCCCCCGCCGGGGCTGGCGCGGCCAGGATCGAGGTCGACGGCGACGGCAGGCCGGTCGCGATCGCCTCTCCCGCCTCCGCGCGGCGCATCCCGATCGCCGAGCCCGTGCTGGGCGGCAACGAGCTGCGCTACGTCACGGAATGCGTCCAGACCAACTGGATCTCCTCGCAGGGCAGCTTCGTCAGGCGCTTCGAGGACATGCTGGGCGAGCTCGTCGGCTCGCAGCACGTCGTCTCCTGCTCCAACGGCACCGCCGCGCTGCACCTGGCGCTGCTCGGCCTCGGCATCGGGCCCGGCGACGAGGTGATCGTCCCCGACCTCACCTTCGCGGCCTCGATCAACACGATCATCCATGCCGGCGCGACGCCGGTGATCGTCGACGTCGACCGCGCGAGCTGGAACATCTCCCCCGCCCTGGTCGAGGCGGCGCTGACGCCGCGCACCCGGGCGATCATGCCCGTGCATCTCTATGGCCAGCCCGCCGACATGGACGCGCTGCAGGCGATCGCCGCGCGCCGCGGCCTGCGCCTCGTCGAGGACGCGGCCGAGGCGATCGGCGCGGCGCTGCATGGCCGCGCCTGCGGCACGATCGGCGACGCCGGCACGTTCAGCTTCTTCTCCAACAAGGTCATCACCACCGGGGAGGGCGGCGCGGTCGTCTTCCGCGAGGCCGAGGCCGCGCAGCGCGCGCGCCGGCTGCGCGACCACGGGATGAACCCGGCCAAGCGCTACTGGCACGACGAGGTCGGCTACAACTACCGCCTCACCAACCTGCAGGCCGCCATCGGCTGCGCGCAGCTCGAGCAGGCGCCGAGGTTCCTGTCGCGCAAGCAGGAGATCGCCGCGCGCTACCGCGCCGGCCTCGCGCGCGCGACCGGCATCGAGATGGCGGCGGAGATCCCCGGCCATCGCAACAGCTACTGGATGGTCTCGGTGATCGTCGACGCGGCGGCGACGGGCCTCGAGCGCGACGAGATCATGCAGAGGCTGGGCGAGGCGGGCATCGACACGCGCCCGCTCTTCTACCCGCTGCACGAGATGGCGCCCTACCGCCCGCATGCCGGCAACCGCGACTTCCCGGCGACGACCGAGCTGTCGCGCCAGGGCTTCAGCCTGCCTTCCGGCGTCGGCCTGACCGACCCGGAGATCGACTACATCTGCGCGACGCTGGTGCGGATGATCGAGGCGCGCGGCGTCGCGCGCGGGGCGGCGGCCGCGCGCTGACGCGGGACGCCCGGGCTCAGCGCCGGGCGTTCATCACCGCGAGGCCCTGGGCGAGGTCGGACTTCAGGTCCTCGACGTCCTCCAGCCCGACATGCAGGCGCATCATCTGGCCGCCGAAGTCGCCGCTGGTGGCCGTGCGCGTCAGGAAGCCGGTGCTGGGCAGGGCGAGGCTCTCGTAGCCGCCCCAGGACGCACCCTTGCCGAAGAGCTGCAGCGCCTCGGCCATGGCGAAGACCTGCTCGCGGCTGATGTCCGGG
The DNA here is from genome assembly GCA_947500965.1 of Alphaproteobacteria bacterium. Lineage (GTDB taxonomy): Bacteria > Pseudomonadota > Alphaproteobacteria > CACIAM-22H2 > CACIAM-22H2 > CAIOSQ01. The sequence continues at coordinate 1,342 of CANMWW010000365.1, read as the reverse complement.
CGGAAGACGACGCCGAAGAGGCTGCAGGCGCCCGTGAAGTCGCGCTTCCAGAGCTCGTGGCCGCGCGCGCCGGGCAGCGCGGGGTAGAGCACCTCGCGGATCTCCGGCCGGCCGCGCAGCCATTCCGCGACCGCGATCGCCGAGCGCATCTGGTGCTCCATGCGCACGCCCATGGTGCGCACGCCGCGCAGCGCCAGCCAGCAATCGTCGGGGCTCGCGTACTGGCCGAGCACGAGCGAGGTGCCGCGCACGCGCTCCCAGTCGGCCTCCGTCGCCACGGTGATGCTGCCCAGCAGCACGTCCGAATGCCCGACCACGTACTTGGTCAGCGCCTGGATCGAGACATGCACGCCATGGCGGAAGGGCTGGAAGTAGTGGATGCCCCAGGTGTTGTCGAGCATCACCGTGGCGCCGCGACGCCGGCCCACCGCGGCGAGCGCGGGCACGTCCTGCATCTCGAAGCTGTGGCTGCCCGGGCTCTCGAGGTAGAGGACCGTCGTCTCGGCGCGGAACAGCGCCTCGATCCCGGCGGCGTCGATGCAGGGATCGTAGTAGCTCGTCGCCACGCCCATCTTCGACAGGAACGAATCGCAGAAGCTGCGCGCGGGGCCGTAGACGCTGTCGGGCATCAGCACGTGGTCGCCGGACTTCACGTAGGCGAGGAGCGGCACGGTGACCGCCGCGAGGCCGGTGGAGACGACCTGGCAGCGCGTGCCGCCCTCGATCTCGGCGATGACGTTCTCCAGCGCCCAGTGCGTCGGGTTGCCGCCGGTGCCGTAATGCGGCTTCTGCTCGAGCCGCTCGGCCCCGCCCTTCATGCGCTCGGCCATGCTCGGGTAGAGCATCGTCGAGCCGCGGTGGACGGCGGGGTTCACGAAGCCGCGGATGTTGGTGCCCGCGCGCCCCGCATGGGACAGGCGCGTCATGTAGCGGTGGGTCTCGTCCTCGGACATGTCTCTCGCGGCTCCGTGTGTCGGGGCGCCGACGCTGCCGGTAGCCGGGCCGCGATGCAAGCGTGGCGCGCGCCGGCGATGCGCTAGGATGCCGGCGTCCAGGACAGGAGGGTGGGATGGAGATACGCATGGACGGCCGCGTGGCCGTGATCACTGGCGCGAGCAAGGGGCTCGGCCTCGCCATGGCGCGCGAGTTCGCCGCCTCCGGCGCCTCGGTGGCGATGCTCGCGCGACGCGCCGACGTGCTCGAGGCCGCCGCCGCCGAGGTCCGCGGCCTCGCCGCGCAGGGCGCGCGCGTGGACGGCTTCGCCTGCGACGTCGCGCAGGCCGGGTCGATCGCCGACGCGTGGGAGCGCATCGTCGCCGGGTTCGGCAAGGTCGACATCCTC
>CANMWW010000364.1 GCA_947500965.1 Alphaproteobacteria bacterium | reverse complement strand
CGAGAGCCGCGCGGCGCAGCTTGAGCGCATGCTTGCGCGCGACGCGGAAGCCCATCTCGCGCATCACGTAGTTGCTGCCGGTGTGCGGCGGGTCGAGCAGGCGCACCTTGCCGAGGCCCGCCAGGCCGGTCGCGGTCTCCGGCGTCGAGGCCGCCGCGTCCTCGTCCACGAAGCGCCAGTAGCGCTCCTTCATGAAGGCCCCGGCGACGCAGGACAGCAGCGCGAAGGCGGCGAGCGCCTGCGACGGCGCGCCCCAGAGATGCGCCAGCGCGTTCAGCAGCAGCGCGCCGGTCATCGCCGCGAGCACGTGGTAGACCGGCACGACATGGCCGTTGCACCACTGGTGCACGGGCTTGAGCGAGCGATAGATCATCGCGGTCGCGTGGACCGTCGCGACCGACAGCAGCGCCACCGCGAGCGCGGCGAGGCGCACCGGCCCGTCGATCCGGCCCATCAGGACCCAGCCGGCGAAGAAGCCGAGGATGGGCAGGAAGGCGAGGGCGGCGAGCGCCGCCTCGCGGCTGAGCCAGGAGGTGCGCACCTGGGTGAGCGCGCGCAGCGCGCGCTCCGGCCTTCCGAGATGGAGCGTGGAGGAGACGAGGCCCCCGGCGACGAGCGCGGTGCCGAGCCCGATCGCGCAGAAGCCGAAGCCCCAGTGCATCGAGGCGAAGCCGCCCGCGGCGAAGACGAGGCCGGTCAGCGCGAGGAGGCCGTAGCCGGCGCCCGACGCGGTGGTGAAGACGATGACGGAAAAAGCGGGATGCACGAGCGCCTCTCCTCAGCGCGAGAGCATGCGGTCGAGCCAGCGCAGCGCCGGGTGCAGTGCCGCCGTGTCGATCGCGGGCTCGAGCGCCTTGGCCTTGCCGCCGCCGCAGCCGCCGGATTTCGGGCGCGGCGGCAGGTAGCGGTTGACGGGCTTGTAGCCGAGTTCCGGCATCAGCTCGACGCCGCCGCGCTCCTGCACCATGCGCGAGACGCTCGAGCCGGGATCCCCGAGGTCGCCGAAATGCCGCGCCCCCGCCGGGCAGGTCGACACGCAGGCGGGCACGCGCTCCTCCTCCGGCAGGTTCTCGTTGTAGATGCGGTCGACGCAGAGCGTGCACTTCTTCATCACGCCCTCGTCCTCGTCGAACTCGCGCGCGCCGTAGGGGCAGGCCCAGGAGCAGAGCTTGCAGCCGATGCAGGTGTCGGCGTTGACGAGCACGATGCCGTCCTCGACGCGCTTGTAGGACGCGCCCGTCGGGCAGACCTCGACGCAGGCCGGCTCCTCGCAATGCAGGCAGGAGCGCGGGAAATGCACCGTGCGGCCCTGCGCGCCCTCGCCGGCCTCGAAGGAGTGGATGCGGTTGAACCAGACGCCCGAGGCGTCGCGCGACCAGGGCTCGAGGTCGGTGAGCGGCGCGGAATGGCCGGACGTGTTCCATTCCTTGCAGTTGACCGCGCAGGCATGGCACCCGACGCAGGTGTCGAGGTCGATGACGAGGCCGAGCTTGCGGTCGCCCTCGGACGGCTTGGCGTAGCTGGTCATCGCTTGCCTCCCGCGTCGTAGCGCAGCACGCGCGGCGCCGGGTCCAGGTTGGGCGGCCTGCCGACGGTCGGCGGCCGCGGGCTCGTCTCCTCCGCCTCGCCGGGCGCGCATTTCTCGATGCGGATGCGCAGGTCGTACCAAGCCGCCTGGCCCGTCACCGGGTCGGCGTTGGGCGAGCGCGCGGGGCCCGGCAGGAACTCCGAGATCGCGTGGTTCAGCAGGAAGCCGTTCGTCGCCTCGCGCGCGTCCGCGTCGAGGTTCCACGCGCCCGAGCGCTTGCCGATCGCGTTCCAGGTCCAGGCCGTGTCGGGGTTGCAGCCCTCCATCAGGCGGACCTGCGCGCGCACGCGGCCATGGTGCGAGACGATCCAGACCCAGTCGTCGTCGGCGATGCCGAGCGAGGCGGCGCGCCCGCGGTTGAGGTAAAGGCGGTTCTCGCCATGGATCTGCCGCAGCCAGGCGTTCTGCGAATGCCACGCGTGGTACATCGCCATCGGGCGCTGCGTGACCGCGTGCATCGGGAATTCCGACGGGTCGACCGCGGCCTCCTCGAAGGGCATGTACCAGAAGGGCAGCGGGTCGAGGTACTTCGCCACGCGCTCGCGCAGGTGCTCGGGCGGCTGGACCAGGCCATGGCCGCGCGCGGCGAGGCGGAAGCGCTGCAGCGGCTCGACATAGAGCTGGAGGACGATCGGGTCCGGCTTGTCGAGCAGCCCGAGCTTCACCGCCTCCTCGAGGTAGGAGCGGTTCGCGTACTTGAAGTAGAGGGCGTCCTCCGGCAGGTGGTGGCGCCAGAAGCAGCCATTCTCGATGTAGCGCTCGAGCTGGTCCTTGTTGGGCGCGCCCTTGCCCGGCGATCCGCCATCGGCGCCGCGCCATCCTGCCAGCGGCCCGATGCCCGGACGGCGCTCGTGGTTGACGATGTAGTCGGCGTAGAGGCCGGGGAATTTCGGGCTGCCGTCCTCGCGCACGAAGCCCGGCAGGCCGAGCCGCGCGCCGAGGTCGACGATGACGTCCTGGAAGGCGCGCACGTCGCGGTCGGGCTTGAGCACGGGCTGTCGGATCGCGTCGCCCGGGCCCTCGGCCGATCCGATCGGCCGGTCGAGGATCGAGATGCAGTCCCAGCGCTCGAGATAGGTCGTGTCGGGCAGCACGAGGTCGGCGTAGGCGACGGTCTCGGAGTAGAAAGCGTCCGAGTAGATGATCTTCGGGATGCGGTACTCGCCGTCGGGCCCCTTGTCGGTCAGCATCTGCGCCGTGCCGGCGCTGTTCATCGCCGAGTTCCACGACATGTTCGCCATGTACATGAACAGCACGTCGATCGGGTAGGGATCGCCGGCATGCGCGTTGGCGATGACGAGGTGCATCAGCCCGTGCGCGGAGATCGGGGCTTCCCAGCTATAGGCCTTGTCGATGCGCGTGGCCTTGCCCTCGGCGTCGACGAGCAGGTCCTCCGGGCCGAGCGGGAAGCCGAGCGGCATGCCGCCGAGCGGCGTGTTCGGCGCGACCGTCTTGCCCGCGGGCTTCGGGCCGCCGGGCATCGGCTTCGGATAGGGCGCCTTGTAGCGCCAGCTTCCCGGCCGGTCGACGGCGCCCAGCAGCATCTGCAGCACGTGGATCGCGCGGCAGGTCTGGAAGCCGTTGGAATGGGCGGAGACGCCGCGCATCGCATGGAACGAGACCGGGCGCCCGACCATCTTCTCGTGGCGGCGGCCGGCCCAGTCGGTCCAGGGCTGGTCGAGCTCGAGCTTCTGCTCGAAGGCCGCGTCGACGAGCTCGGCGGCGATGCGCCTGATCGTGTCGGCCTCGACGCCGCAGCGCGCCGCGACGGCGTCGGCGGCGTTCGAGGGATCGAGGTAGCGCTCCGCGAGGAGCTGGAACACGGGGACGCAGCGGCCCCAGTCCGGCAGCTCGACCTCGCCCGCGAGGCGCGGATGGATGCCCGCGTCGGTGGCGCAGACGGCCTCGCCCCTGACCGAGTCCCAGCACAGGGGACGGCCCGCCGGGTCGCGCGCGAAGAGCCCGTCATTGGCGCTGCCCGGCTCGCGCACCACGAGCCACGGCGCGTTGGTGTAGCTGGCGAGGAAGTCGAGGTCGAGGCGGTCGGCCTTGAGGATCTCGTGGATCAGCGCGATGACGAAGAGGCCGTCGGTGCCCGGCCTGATGCCGACCCATTCGTCGGCGACGGCCGAGTAGCCGGTGCGCACGGGATTGACCGAGACGAACTTCGCGCCGCGCGCCT
>CANMWW010000363.1 GCA_947500965.1 Alphaproteobacteria bacterium | reverse complement strand
GCGGGAAGGACCGCCGGCGCGGGGAGCACCCGGCCACGGCGAAGGGGGGAGACGGCGATGCGAAGCGGCGACCTGGTCATCTCGACGACATCCTCGTGCGAAGAGGCGCTCGCGGGGGGTCGGGGATCGCGTCGACGCGATTGGCTTCGGGGCTCGGGGCCCCGGAGGTCTGCGGCAGGCGAGATCCCGTTCCCCCCGGGGCGCGCCGGCCCATGGATGGCCGGCTTTCCCGAAGGGACGCGTGACGTCGTTGCTTGACCTCGAGCGCTCGGTGGCCCGGCGCGGGACCTGCGTCCCGGGCCGTGGCGCAGCCTCGCGGGCCTGGGGCACGTGCGAATTGCGTCGGCGCGCCAGATGCGCACGCCGCGCCGGAATTCAAGTGGCGGTCGCGCGCGGGGGCGCGCAGCGCTCCGGGCGCCGCGGGTCCGCCATCAGCGACAGGTACTCCCACGCGATCGTCGCCGCGGCGAGCGCGGTGACCTCGGCATGGTCGTAGGCGGGCGCCACCTCCATGACGTCCATGCCGACGAAGTCGAGCGGCCCGAGCGCGCGCAGGATCGCCTGCGCCTGCCAGGTCGCCAGCCCGCCGATCTCCGGCGTGCCGGTGCCCGGCGCGAAGGCCGGGTCGAGCGCGTCGATGTCGAAGGAGAGATAGGCAGGCGCCCCGCCGGCCACGCGCAGGATCTCCGCCGCGGTCGCGGCGGGGCCGGCCTCGTGGACGCGCTGCGCATCGAGCACGGTGACGCCGCGCGCGAGCGTCCAGTCCCAGGTCGCGCGGTCGACCGGGCTGCGGATGCCGACCTGGACCATGCGGCGCGGATCGACGAGCTCCTCCTCGATGGCGCGGAAGAAGACGGAGCCATGGCCCATCGGCTGGCCGAAGCTGTCGGGCCAGGTATCGACATGCGCGTCGAACTGGACGAGCGCGAGCGGCCTGCCTAGGCGGCGGCGCAGCGCGCGCAGCAGCGGCAGCGTCGCGCCATGGTCGCCGCCCAGCGCGACGACATGCGCGAGGTCCGCCACCTGCGCCTCGATGCGCGCGAAGCTCGCCGGGATGTCGCCCAGCACGGTCGCGAGGTTGCCGATGTCGGCGAGGTCGAGCGCCATCGGGTCGCGCCAGCTCGCCGGATGGACGCCGTCGCGCAGCATGCGGCTGGCGGCGCGGATCGCGGCCGGGCCCTCGCGCGCGCCGGCGCGGTTGGTGGTGCCGAGGTCGATCGGCAGGCCGGCGACGCAGAACGCCGCCGAGCGCTCGCCGCGCGCGATGCCCATGAAGCCCGGGCCGAGGGCATAGGTCGGCGTCGTGGCCATGCGTGTCGGCTCCGGCCTGTGTCGCGGGGAAGGGGCAGTCTAGCCGCGCGGCGGGTCGATGTCCGCGCCGCCCGCGCGCCGCCACAGCCAGGAGAGCGCCTCGCCGATCCTGACGTCGCCGCGCCCGCCGACGGCGACGGGCGGCACCAGCGCCTGCGGCGCGCTGGCGCGGCGCGCGACGGCGAAGGAAAAGACATAGGCCGGCTCCTGGCCCATGCGCAGGTCGGTGACGCGCACGGTGCCGTCGCGCTCGTCGAGGCGATAGAAGCCGCGGCTGAATTCGGCGACGAGCTCCACCGCCGCGATCCCGCGCAGTTCCTCGCGCAGCGACGCGTCGAGCGGATGGGCCGAGAAGCGGACCGGGCGGTCGCCGTCGCGCAGGGAGCGGAAGCCCTCCTCGTAGCCGTCCCGCCGCATCACCAGCACGCGCCACAGCACGGTGTTGAAGGGCGTCGGCGTCACCAGCACGCGCTCGATCGCCGCCGCGTCCGGCCGCGCGGCGAGCTGCGCGCGCACCACGCCCTCGACATGGTGCTGCGCGGCGGCGCTCCAGGCGAGATAGGCGGTCGAGAGCGCGAGGCCCGCGAGGTTCCAGCGCCCGCCGCGCGGCCAGCGCAGCGCGAGCGCGCCGGCAAGGCCCGCGAGCAGCGGCAGCGTGTAGAGCGGGTCGATGATGAAGATGCTGCCGAGGCCGAAAGGGCGGTCCGAGAAGGGCAGCGCCAGGCGCGTGCCGTAGACCGTCATCGCGTCGAGCAGGGCATGGGTCGAGAGCGCGAGGAAGGTCGCGACCAGCCAGCCCGGCAGGTCGCGCCAGCGCGCGCCCGGCGGCGCGCGGCGCGCCTCGATCGCCGCGATGGCGGCGGCCAGTGGCGGCGTGGCGAGCGCCTGCCAGAAGAAGGCATGGGTCTGCGCGCGGTGCAGGACCATGTCGCGCACCGCGTCGCCGTGGTCGATGGCGACGTCGAGGTCCGGCAGCGTGCCGAGCACCCCGCCCCAGAGCGCAGCGCGCCAGGGCGGGATCCGGCGGCCCATGACGGCGACGCCGACCGCCGCGCCGAGGGCGAATTGCGAGAGCGAGTCCATGGCGATGAGATGGTGCGGGCGGGCGATTTGGAAGTGTCTAGAATGGCGGCGGAGCCGGTTCGCGCGGCGGAGATCGCGCGGCGGCACGCCCCGTCGAGCCCGTTCCGCAGCCTGGCCGACCTCAAGGGCCGCAAGGTCGCGCATACGTCGCAATCGTCGAATTCCGGGAACCTCGCGCCGCGCGTGCTCTCCCCGCCGCAAGGCCTGGTGCCGGACCAGGACTACAGGCCGCTGATGTCGGGCGGCCACGACAAGTCGATCCTCGGCGTCTCGCGCGGCGACTACGAGATGGGCGCGGTCGCCGACGACGTGCTCGAGCGGATGGCCAACCGCGGCACGGTCAGGCGCGAGGAGTTCCGCACGATCTACACGAGCGACGTCTTCCCGACGAACGGCTATGTCCACGCGCATGACCTGCGGCCCGCGCTCTCGGCGCGGATCCGCGCGTGCTTCTTCAACTACGCGTTCAGCGAGAAGGAGAAGCGCGAGTTCAACGGCGAAGACCGCTACGTGCCCGTGAACTACAGGGACCAGTGGGCGGTGGTGCGCGAGGTCGCCGAGAAGTCGGGCGTGCCCTTCAACCGGCGCAACTACGAGGCCGAGTCGAAGCGCGAGGCCGAGGCGCAGGCGAGGCGCCAGCAGCAACAGCAACAGCAGGCGCCGAGCGCCACGCCGGCGCCCGCGGCGAAGCCCTGACGGCGCGAGGCGAGGAAAACCCTCTCCAGGGCAGGAATTCGCACGCATTCCTGCCCTGGAGAGACCTTCCCGCTACCGCTCCAGAGACGCCAGCAGCGCCTCGACCCTGCTCGCGATGCCGTCCCAGCGCAGGATTCCCGCATGGCCGAGGCCCGGGACGTCCTCGTAGCGCGCGCCAGCGCCGGCGGCGGCTGCCTGCTCCACCCAGCGTCGCGCGAAGAGCGGCAGCGTGTTGTCGTCGCGCATTCCCGTCGCCGCGATCACCGGGGTGCCGGGCGCGATGGACGCCGCGAAGTCGAGCGGGTTCAGGCTGTTGAGCCATGGCCGGTCGCCATGGCCGCGCTGGGCGTTCCTGTGCCGGCGCCAGGGCGGGACGTCGCAGGGGCAGCCCAGCAGCAGCGCCGCATCCGCCGCGCCGGGATGGCGACCGAGGACGAGCGCGGCCGTGGCGGCGCCGCCGGAATGCCCGACCAGCACGACATGGCGCGGGCGCTGCGCCTGCCTGAGCGTGGCGAGCGCGCCGGCGACGCGCGCGATGTTCACGCTCGTGTAGTCGTCGTCGCGCGGATTGGCCCAGCCGCTCGAATCCCCGGCCGGGCTGCGATATCCAGGGCGGATCATGAGCGCCACGACGCGGTCCCTGGTCGCCAGCGCCTCGCCCACCCGCATCCAGGCATCGACG
>CANMWW010000362.1 GCA_947500965.1 Alphaproteobacteria bacterium | reverse complement strand
TCGGCATGAGCCTCTTCAGCCAGCGCCCGATCGTCGAGGACCTGATGGCGCGCCTGCCGGCGACGCTGGAACTGGGCATCAGCGCGGTGCTGCTGGCGGTCGCCGTCGGCGTGCCGCTCGGCGTCGTGAGCGCCATCTACCGCAACTCCCCGCTCGACCACGTCGTGCGCGTGGTGTCCGTGTCCGGCCTCGCCATCGCCAGCTTCTGGCTCGCGATGGAGCTGCAGCTGCTGTTCTCGATGAAGCTCGCCTGGACGCCGCTGTCGGGGCGCATCGACGGCTTCCCGCCCGAGCCGCGCTCGGGCTTCATGACCGTCGACGCCATCATGGACCGCGACTGGGAGGCGCTGGCGAGCGCGCTCCGGCACCTCGCCCTGCCGACGGTCACGCTCTCCCTGCCCGCGGCCGCGCAGCTCGTGCGCCTGACCCGCGCCGGCGTGCTCGAGGTCATCAACTCCAACCACGTGCTCTACCAGCGCGCGATGGGCTTCCCCGCGCGCGTGATCGTCTGGAAGTACGTGCTGCGCGCCGCCATGACGGCGACGGTGACGCAGATCGGCCTGATCTTCGGCGTCTACGTGCTCGCGGGCGCGATCGTGGTCGAGACGGTCTTCGACTGGCCCGGCATCGGGCTCTTCGCGGTCAACTCGATCCTGCGCTCCGACTACAACGGCATCGTCGGCTTCACGATCTGGGCCGGGCTGATCTTCATCGTGGTGAACCTGGTCGTCGACCTGGTCCACAGCTTCATCGACCCGCGGATCGTGCGATGAGCGCGCCACGCTTCGCCGTCCTGCGCCGCTTCCTGCGCGACCGCGCGTCCTTCCTCGGGGCGGTGATCGTCCTCGGTCTCGTGCTCTGCGCCATCCTGGCGCCCGTGATCGCCCCGCATCCCAACGACATCCACGACTTCCACACCGCCAACCGCCTCAAGCCGCCGAGCTGGTACAACCCCTTCGGCACGGACCGCATGGGCAGCGACCTGCTCTCGCGCATGCTGTTCGGCGCGCGCACGACGCTCACGATCTGCGTCATCGCCGTCGGCATCGCCTGCATCGTGGGCATCCCGATCGGGCTTGTCGCGGGCTACTACCGCGGCTGGGTCTCCGAGATGCTGATGCGCATCGCCGAGATCTTCCTCTCGGTGCCCCAGATCGTGCTCGCGATCGCCATCTCCCAGACGCTCGGGCCGTCCATCGAGAACGTCGTGCTCTCGCTCGCGGCGTCCTTCTGGCCCTTCTGGGCGCGCCTCGCCTATGCCGAGACGCGCTCGGTCAAGAACGAGGTCTTCGTCGAATCCGCGGTCGCGCTGGGCTGCTCGGCGCCGCGCGTGATGCTGCTTCACATCCTGCCCAACATCGCCTCTCCGCTGATCGTGCGCACCTCGATCGGCATGGGCGTCACCATCCTCAACGCTGCCGTGCTCGGCTTCCTCGGCCTCGGCGCGCCGCCCACGACGCCGGAATGGGGCAGGATGATCAACGAGGCGCGCGAGTTCCTGCCCGAGGCCTGGTGGTACGTGACCTTCCCCGGCCTCGCGATCTTCTTCGTGGTGATGGGCTTCAACCTGCTTGGCGACGGCCTGCGCGACATTCTCGACCCGCGCATCCGCCGCGGGGCGGCCCGCCGTGGCTGAGCCCCTCCTCTCCGTCCGCGAGCTCTCGCTCAGCTACCGCGTCGAGGCGGGCCTCGCGCGCGTGCTCGACGGCGTCAGCCTCTCGGTCGGCGCCGGCGAGATCGTCGGCCTCGTCGGCGAGTCCGGCTGCGGCAAGTCGACGCTTGGCCGCGCCGTGCTCGGCGCGCTTCCGCGCGGCAGCGTCGAGATCCATGGCGGCGCGGTGACGTTCCGCGGCCGCGACCTGCTCGCCATGCCCGAGGCGGAGGCCGCGCGCGAGATCCGCGGGCGCGCCATCACCCTCGTGCCGCAGGATCCCTTCACCTCCTTCAACCCGCTCTTCACGATCGGCACGCAGATCCGCGACCTCGCGCGCTTCAAGCGCCCCGACCTCGCGAAGGCGAGGCGCGAGGCGCGCATCCTGGAGCTGCTCGACGCGGTCCAGCTGCCGCAGCCGCGCCAGATCCTCGACAAGTACCCGCACGAGGTCTCGGGCGGGCAGCGCCAGCGCCTGATGATCGCGATGGCGCTGCTGCCAGACCCGGCGATGATCGTCGCCGACGAGCCCACCACCGCGCTCGACGTGACGATCCAGGCGCAGATCCTCGGCCTGCTGCGCCGGCTCGCCAACGAGCATGGCTGCGCCGTGCTCTTCACGACCCACGACCTCGGCGCGGCCTACGAGATCTGCGATTCCATCGCGGTCATGTATGCCGGCCAGAATGCCGAGGCCGCGCCGGTCGCGGACTTCTTCGACCGGCCGCGCCATCCGTACACGCGTGCGCTGCTCGGCAGCCTGCTCGACGGCAGCGGCAGGCTCCAGGGCATCCCCGGCGAGGTGCCGAGCCTCGTGACGCCGCCGGCGGGCTGCCGCTTCGCGTCGCGCTGCGGGCGCGCGATCGACGCCTGCCGCGAGCGGCGCCCTGCCTTCGCCGATGCCGGCGGCGGCCACCTCCTCGCCTGCCACAATCCCGGGGAGCCCGCCGATGGCTGAGGCACAAGGGCCGATCCTCGAGGTCCGCGGCCTCGGCAAGAGCTTCGACGTCCATGGCAGCTTCGGGCGCGTCAAGGCCCAGCTCCGGGCAGTCGACGACGTCAGCTTCTCGCTGGCCCGCGGCGAGGTGCTCGGCCTCGTCGGCGAGTCCGGCTGCGGGAAGTCCACGCTCGGCAAGACGATCATGGGCATCCACGAGCCGACCACGGGCGAGGTGCTCTTCGAGGGACAGCGCATCGCCGGCGGCGGCTTCAGGCGCGACAACGCCATGCGCGCGCGCGTCCAGTACGCCTACCAGGATCCCGGCGCCTCGCTCGACCCGCGCTGGAAGCTCCGCGACTCCCTGCACGAGCCGCTGATCGTCCATACCGACTGGCCGCGCGCGCGGCGCGACGCGCATGTGCGCGAGATCGTGCGCCTCGTGGGCCTGCCGGAGACGCATCTCGACCTCTACCCGCACGAGATCTCGGGCGGCCAGCAGCGGCGCGTCGGCCTCGCGCGCATCCTGACGCTGCGCCCCGAGGTGGTCGTGCTCGACGAGCCGACCTCGGGCCTCGACGTCTCGGTCCAGGCGACCGTGCTGACGCTGTTCCGCGACCTGCAGCGCGAGTTCGGCCTGACCTACATCCTCGTCAGCCACGACCTCGCCGTCGTGCGCACGATGTGCGACCGCGTGGCGGTCATGTATCTCGGCCGCATCGTCGAGATCGGGCCGACGGAGGAGATCTTCGCGCGGCCGCAGCACCCCTACACGCGCTCGCTGCTGGCGGCGACGCCGCGCATCGGCGGGCCGCGCATCGCGCGCGACTTCGCGCTCGGCGGCGAGCCGCCGGACCCGGCGAACCTGCCCTCGGGCTGCCGCTTCCGCACGCGCTGCCCGAAGGCGCAGCCCGGCTGCGCGGCGACCGAGCCGGCGCTGCTCGAGGCCGGCGGCACGCGCGCGGCCTGCTTCCACCCGGGCTGAGGCGCGCGGGTCCTCAGCCGAAGCCGTAGAGCGCGGCCGGGTTGTCGACGAGCACGCGCCGCGCGGTGGCGTCGTCGCCCGCCCACTCGACGAAGCGGTCGAGCAGCACGGAGATGTCCGGCTTCACGGCCTCGGTCGGGTGCGGCCAGTCGGTCGCCCAGAGCATCCGCTCCGGCGCGAGGCGCAGGAACGCGCGGGTG
>CANMWW010000361.1 GCA_947500965.1 Alphaproteobacteria bacterium | reverse complement strand
CCTGGCTCTACGCGCTGGGCTTCGTGCAGGGCGGCGCGGCGCTCGCCATGGTGCGGTCCTTCGCGGAGCACCGCGCGCATCGCGATCCCGCGCGGCGGACCGCGATCGTCGAGAACGCCACCCTGCTGGGCCCGGTCTTCCTGTTCAACAACCTCCACGCCGCCCACCACCGCTGGCCCGGCGTCGCCTGGTACAGGCTGCCCGCGCTGTACCGCCAGCGGCGCGACGAGCTGCTCGCGGCCAATGGCGGGCTTGCCTATGACGGCTACGCGGAGGTCTTCCGCCGCTTCCTGCTGCGGCCGCACGACCGGCCGGAGCATCCGCTCGGCCGCGCGCCCTAGGCGCTGGCGAGCGGCGCCAGCATCGCCTCGACGATCCGGCGCGCCGCCGGCGCCTCCTCGATGCCCGCGATGTCGGCGCGCAGCGCATCGTGGCGCGCGCGGCCGACGCGTGGGACGAGCGCGGCCTCCGCCTTGGCGAAGAGTTCCGCGTCGGACAACGGATCCTCCGGGTCGCCGCGCGCCTCGGTCCGCGGGCTGGCCAGGACCGTGCCGTCGGCGAGCGTCACCTCGACGATCGCGATGCGGCGCGCGGGGAAGAGCGCGTCGAGCTCGGGATCGGTCTCGGTGACGATGCGGCGCGCGATGGCGAGGGTCGCGGGGTCGCGCAGGCCCGTCGTCACCGTCTCGCCGTCCACCTTGCCGTGGGCGAGCATCGCGGCCACCGGGAAGGGCAGCGCGTATTGCGCCGCGTCCGTGCCTTCCGGCTCGCGCACGTCGAGGCGCGCCGCGGCATGGAAGGTGCGGATGCGCACCTTCTCGATCGTCCGCCCCGCCGCCTGCGCGCGCAGTTCCTGCGCGGCCGCGACCGAGGGCTGCGCCCAGCGGCAGATCGGCCAGGGCTTGAAGTACTGCTCGAGGATCCGCCAGCGCGTGCCGAGGTCGCCCCAGAAGGACGCCGCGTCGGCGCCCTCGATGCTGATCGCCGGCGCGCCGGTGAATCCGCCCTGCGCCATCAGCGCCGCCGACAGGCCGACCTGCCCGCCATAGGTCGAGCCGTCCTTCACCATCGTCGGGAAGTCGATGCAGCGCATCATCTGGCTGCGCGGCCCGTAGAACTCCGCGGTGCCGAGCGCGTGGCGCGTGGCCTCGCGGTCGAAGCGCAGCGCGCGCGCCGCGACGGCCGCCGCGGCCAGCGCGTTCCACGCGCCCGAGGTGTGGTAGTCGGGGACGGTCGCGTGGAGCGCGATGCCCGCGCGCGTCGCGATCTCGTAGCCAAGCACGAGGCGCACGAGGAACTCGGCGCCGTCGCGCGAGGGCGCCGCCTCGTCCTCGAGCGCGAGCAGCGCCGGCAGCACGACGACGCCCGCATGGCCCTTGGTCAGGCGATGGCCGTCATGCGCGTCGTAGCCGTCGATCGTCGCGGCGCCCGCCATCGCGGCGCCGGGCAGCGACACGCGACGGCCGTCGAAGACCATCCGCGCGCCGAGCCGCCCGCCGAGCTGGTGGGCCGCGGCGAAGTCGTGGACGATCCGGGACACCGGCGTGCCGCGGCCGCAGGCCGCGACGCCCGCGAGGTCGAGCAGGCACATGCGCGCGCGGTGGCGCACCTCGCCCGGGATGTCGGCGAGCGTCAGCCCATGGACGAATTCGACCCAGTCGCGCATCCGCGTGTCTCCCCTTCGGTTCAGTTGTTGGACCTTATGGTCCCGCCGTCGACGCGCGTGCGCGCCAGCATCTCCTCGTCGAGCTCGAAGCCGAGGCCCGGCGCGTCGCCCAGCACGAGGTCGCCCTGCGCGTCGATGTCGAGCGGCGCGCGGAACATGAAGTCGCGCCGCGCATTCGTCCATTCGGGCGGGTCCCAGGGGAACTCGAAGAAGCTCCCGTCGGTGGCGCCCGCCATCAGGTGCGCATTGGCCGCCACGCCGATGCCGTTGCCCCAGCTGTGCGGCGTGAAGGCGATGCCGTGCTCGCCGGCCATGGCCGCGACCTTGGCGAGGCCGGTGATGCCGCCCACGGACACGACGTCGGGCTGGACCACGTCGAGGCAGCCCTCGGCGACGAGGTCGCGCAGCTCGCTCATCTCGCGGTCGAGCTCGCCGCCCGCGATGCGCACGTCCAGCTTCTCGCGCAGCAGGCGCATGCCCGCGCGGTCGGCGCGGTGGAGCGGCTCCTCCATCCAGTACGCGCCGAGGCGCTCGAGCTCCCGCCCGACGACCAGCGCGTCCTTGGCCGTCCAGGACGACATCGTGTCCCAAGGGAAGCGCCAGCCCTGGTTGCAGTCGACCATCAGCTCGAGCCGCTGGCCGACGCGCGCGCGCACCGCCTCGAGCGCGGCGATGTCGGCGCGCCAGTCGCCGCGGCGGAAGCGGATCTTCATCGCGCGGAAGCCGCGCTCCAGCGCACGCTGCGCCAGGTCCGCGAGCGCCGGGCCGTCGCGCAGCGTGCCGCTCGAGGCGTAGCAGGCGAGCCGGTCGCGCATCCCGCCGAGCAGCTTCCAGCAAGGCTGCCCCGCGATCTTGCCGGCGAGGTCCCAGAGCGCGAGGTCGAGCGGCCAGCAGCGTCCGTAGTGGAAGGAGATGTGCGAGATCGCGCGATGGTGGCGCTCCAGGCGCAGCGGATCCTCGCCCACGAAGACGTGCTCGTGGCCGGCGAAGCCCAGCATGTAGTCGCCCGAGCCGATGCCCTCGTGCCCCTCGTCCGTGCGCACGCGCACGATCGTGGCGTCGAAGCGCGCGCGCGGCCGCGACGACCAGCTGGGATGGAAGGGCGGGTCCAGCGGCAGCTGGTGCTGGGTGATCTCGATCGACGCGATCCTCAAGGTCGGGCCTCCTCAGCGCTGCTCCAGCACGCCGCGCGCGATGGCGAGCAGGTCGTCGTCCGTCGTCGCGCGCCAGTTCGAGGCGCGCATCGGCGCGTTGTCGGGCGTGCGCATCGCCGCCGCGAGGTCCTCGGGCGAGATCCCCGCGCAGTCCTCCGCCAGCGAGACGCGGAGCCCGACGCCGCGCAGCAGCCGCTCGAAGCCGCGCGCGAAGCCCTCGCCCGACGCGCCCATGGCGGCGGCGCAGGCGGCCCATCGTCCGTCGTCCTCGCGCGCGTTCCACGCGGCGGTCGCCAGCATCGCGAGCCCGACGGCCCGGCCATGGTGGACGGGGCGCAGCGAGGCCAGCGCATGGCCGACATTGTGCGCGATCGCGGTGCCGGCATTGTCGATCGCGATCCCCGCCAGCGCCGCGGCGCGCTGCATGGCCTCGCGCGCCCCGATGTCCGCGCCATCGGCGACCGCGCGCTCGAGGTTGGCCGCGACGAGGCGGATCGCCTCGTGGGCGGCGACGTTGTTCGCCGGGCTCGCGTTGCGGTTGGTCACCGCCTCCACCGCGTGGACCAGCGCGTCGATGCCGGTCGCGGCGGTGAGATGCGCGGGCAGGCCGACGGCGAGCTCCGGGTCGAGCACGACCTCGTCGGCCTTGAGCGCGTCGCCCCAGAGCCACGTCTTGGCCTTGTCCGCGCGCGACAGCACCGCCGTGCGGGTAAGCTCGGCGCCCGTGCCGGCGGTCGTCGGCACGCAGGCAAGGCCCAGGCGCCGCGCCGGAAGGTCGCGCGCGCAGAGCGCGTAGGCCTCGGCCGGGGCGTCGGCGCACGCGATCACGGCCACCGCCTTGCCGAGGTCGAGGGCGGAGCCGCCACCGATCGCGACGACGCCCGTCGCGCCCATGGAGCGCGCCAGCCGCGCCCCGGCATCGGCCGCGGCGAGCGCCGGATCGGAGGAGAATTCGTCGAACACGG
>CANMWW010000360.1 GCA_947500965.1 Alphaproteobacteria bacterium | reverse complement strand
GAGGTCGCGCGCCTGCCCGCGCCGCCCGGCCTTGCCGTCGTGCTGGTCGGCGAGGACCCCGCGAGCGCGGTCTACGTGCGCAACAAGGGCACGGCGACGCGCGAGGCGGGCATGCGCTCGATCGAGCACAGGCTGCCCGCCGACGCGAGCCAGGCCGCGCTGCTCGCGCTGGTGGCACGGCTCAACGCGGACGACGATGTCGACGGCATCCTCGTCCAGCTGCCGCTGCCCCGGCATGTCGACGCGCAGGCGGTGATCGCCGCGATCGACCCGGCGAAGGACGTCGACGGGTTCCACGTCGTCAACGCGGGGCTGCTGGCGACGGGCGGCGAGGCGCTGGTGCCCTGCACGCCGCGCGGCTGCATGATCCTGCTGCGCGAGTCCGGCACCCGGCTCGCCGGCGCGGAGGCGGTGGTGATCGGCCGCTCGAACATCGTCGGCAAGCCGGTGGCGCAGCTGCTGCTCGCGGCGGACTGCACCGTCACCCTCGCGCATTCGCGCAGCCGCGACCTGCCCGCGATCTGCCGGCGCGCCGACATCGTCGTCGCCGCGGTCGGCAGGCCCGAGATGGTGCGCGGCGGCTGGATCAGGCCCGGCGCCACCGTGATCGACGTCGGCATCAACCGCATCGGCACCGCCGATGGCAGGCACAGGCTCGTGGGCGACGTCGCCTTCGACGAGGCGGCCGAGGTCGCCGGGGCGATCACGCCGGTGCCCGGCGGCGTCGGGCCGATGACGATCGCGTGCCTGCTCGAGAACACGCTGGTCGCCGCGCGGCGGCGGCGCGGCTGGAAGGAGTGAGCATGGAGTTCGACGTCGCCCTCGCCGACATCGAGGCCGCGCGCGCGCGTGTCGCCGGCCAGGTGCGCGCCACGCCGACCTGGCGCAGCGATGCGCTGTCCCGGCGCCTCGACGCGGACGTGTTCCTCAAGCTCGAATGCCTCCAGCTCGGCGGCTCGTTCAAGATGCGCGGCGTCCTCAACAAGCTCGCGACGATGGACGAGGCCGCCCGCGCGCGCGGCATCGTCACCGTCTCCGGAGGCAACCACGCGATCGCCACCGCGGAGGCCGCCCGCGCCACCGGCACGCGCGCGCTGGTGACGATGCCCAGCGTGACGCCCGCCTACAACGTGGAGCGCACGCGCGCCGCCGGCGCGCAGGTGGAGCTCTGCGAGAGCGCGGCCATCGCCTTCGCGCGCGCCCAGGAGCTGGGCCGCGCGGGCATGACCTTCGTGCATCCCTACGACGACCCGGCGGTGATCGCCGGCCACGGCACGCTCGGCCTCGAGCTCGCCGAGGCGGTGCCCGGGATGACCGACGTCTTCGTGAGCATCGGGGGCGGCGGATTCATGTCCGGGGTCGCCGCGGCCGTGAAGGGCAGGATCCCGTCCGCGCGGATCCACGGCGTCGAGACGCAGGGCGCGGAGACGATGACGCGCGCGCTCGCGGCGGGAAGGCCCGAGGCGATCGCGCCGAGCTCGATCGCGCGCACGCTGGGCGCGCCCTTCGCGACCGAGCGCACGATGGCGGCGGCGCGGCGCTTCCTGGATGGCATCGAGGTCGTGCCCGACGCCGAGGCGGTCGCGGAGCTCGACGCGCTGGTGGCCGACGAGCATGTGTGGTGCGAGCCCGCGGCGTCCTGCACCGTCGCCGCCGCGCTGCGCCTGCGCGCGCGGCTCGGCGCGCGACCGCGCATCGTGCTCGTGCTCTGCGGCAGCAACGTCGCCTTCGACGACGTCGCGCGCTGGCGCGTGCAGTTCGGCCTCGCCGCCGCGCGCTGAGGCGCGCGCGCCTCAGCGCTTCGCGTCGTCGGGCTCGGTGCGCGGGTCGAGGCGCGGGGCGGTGGGCAGGGTCGGCGGCATGTCGACGAAGGGCTCGCGCTCCTCGGGCGGGCGCGGCCTGCGCCGCGTCATGCGCCAGGTCGCGAAGCCGATGAAGGCAAGCGAGAAGACGGCCGCGTGGACGAAGAGGCCCGAGGGCCCGATCCACTCCATCGACGCCGCCGCGGCAAGCGGGCCGAGCGAGGCGCCCACGCCCCAGACCAGCATCAGGCTGCTGGACAGCGCCACGGTGCGCTCGCGCCCGGCGAAGTCGAGCGCGTGCGCGACGGCGATGGCGTAGACGGCCTGGCAGCCCCCGATCGCCAGCGCCACGAGCACGGCGAGCGGCAGGAAGGGCATCTGGCCCAGCGCCACCAGCGGGATCGCGCCGAGGACGGTGGCCGCCGAGGCACCGATCATCACGGCGCGGCGGTCGCTGCGGTCCGAGATCCAGCCGAGCGGCCACTGGATCAGCAGCGAGCCGAGCTGAAGCGAGGCGGCGAGCGCGCTGATCGCGACGTTGCCGAGGCCGATCCCGACGCCGTAGAGCGGCAGCACGTTGAAGGCCGCGCTGCCGACGAGACCGACATAGAAGCACGCGACGATCGACACCGGCGCGACGGAGAACAGGTCGCGCAGGCTCATCACGGCGATGGCCGGCGGCGGCGCCGGGCTCGGCGCGCGGTTGAGCGCCACCGGCACCAGCGCGAGCGAGTAGAACGCGCTGGCGGCGAGGAAGAGCTCGTAGCCGGCCCCGGGGAAGGCGAGCGGCAGCGTCTGGCCGAGGATGAGGCCCGCGCGCGAGCACACGACGTAGATGGACATCATGCGCCCGCGCAGCGTCTCCGGCGTGCGGTCGAGGACCCAGCTCTCCACGATCACGAACTGCGCGGCGTTGACGACGCCGTTGACGAGGCGCAGCGCGATCCAGAGCCACGGGTCCGAGGAGAGCGCGAAGACGAGCGTGACGATCGCCTGCAGCGAGGCGAGCACGGCGAAGGCGCGGATATGGCCGACCGGGCGCACGAGGAACCCGGCCCCGAGGCAGCCCGCCAGGAAGCCGATCGAGCTGGCCGAGCCGGCGAGGCCGATCATCGCCGCGGCCTGGCCATCGAGCGCCATGCGCAGCGGCACGGCCAGCGCGAGCGCGGCGCCTGCGATCTGCAGCACGAAGGCGCCGGCGAGGATCGCGACGAGCTGCCAGAGGGTACCGCGTGCGGAGGGCCGCGGCGGGTCCGGGGTGATGTCGATGGTCACGGGCACGGCACGCAGCCTAGCAGGCAATCATGGCGGCCGCGTGCGCGGCGCATGCGCGCGCCGTGGCGGCCCGGTGGCGGTCGCGAGGCGACGCGCCGCGGTCAGTACATCCGCTCGCGATAGGACTGCTCGATGCGGGCCTCGACCGTGGCGATGTCCATCGCCGTGCGCGTCTGGTCGAGCAGCATCCGGCCGAAGGACGGCAGGACGCCGCGCTCGACCCGGCTCGCCGGGTCCCAGAGCCGGGAGCGCTTCAGCGCCTTCGCGCAATGCAGGTGCGCCTCGCGGATCGCCAGGATGATCGCAAGGACGGGGACCTTGCCGCCAACGGCCATGCCGGCCAGCAGTTCCGGATCGACGGTGATCCGGGCCCTGCCCTCCACGCGCAGCGTCTCCTCGACCCCGGGGATGAAGAAGATCAGGGCGATCTCCGGGTTCTCGACGATGTTCTGCAGCGTGTCGATGCGGTTGTTGCCCGGGCGATCGGGTATCGCGAGGGTCGTGTCGTCGAGCACGCGCACGAAGCCGGGCGGATCGCCGCGCGGGCTGCAATCGGCGCGGCCCTGCGCGTCGGCCGAGGCGATCACGACGAAGGGCGAGAGCGCGATGAAGCGCCGCGAATGCTCCTCGAGGCGCTGGATCGACTTGATCGCGGCCAGCGGCGTGACGGGGCCGAACAGGGCGCGCAGCCGCTCCGGCGTGTCGATGGCATGGT
>CANMWW010000359.1 GCA_947500965.1 Alphaproteobacteria bacterium | reverse complement strand
TGCCTGCGATCCCTCCAGTCCGAATCTCCCCCATGCATCTCCTATCGCCCTGGACGACCCGGCCCCCACGGCGCGCGACGCAGCCAGGCCATGGCAGGCGCGCCTTCATCACGGGCCTGGCGTCCCTGCCCGTCGCCGCCGGCGCTGCCACCGACAAGGCGCAACCGCCCGCGCCCAGGCTCACGATCCTGTTCTGCGGCGATTCCCTCGCCCAGGGCCTCTACCTCACCCTCCTCCCGCTGCTGCGCAGGCGCGACGCGATGCGCTCGGTGAACGGCACCCAGCACGCGACCGGCATCACGCGCTTCGACGAGCACAACTGGCCGGAGGTCGTGCGCGGCCACGTGGCGCGCAACCAGCCGGACCTCGTGGTCTTCTGGATCGGCGCGAACGACTTCCGCCCGCTCGTCTGGCGCGAGCAGCGCATCCGTTTCGACTTCGGGACCGAGGGCTTCGCCGAGCATTACCGGCAGAGGGTATCCGGCATGGTCGCCGCCGCGACCGAGGCCGGCGGCCGGGCGATGTGGCTCGGCCTGCCGAACATGCGCGAAGCGCGCATGGCCTCCGCCGCGAAGACGCTCAACGACCTGCAATCCGGCGCCGCGGAGGGCGCAAGCGCGCTGCCAGTCGCGACGTGGAAGGCGACCAGCGATCCGCAGGGCCGCTACCTCGCGGCCATCGAGGGCGCGCGCGGCACGCGGCCGATGCGCGCCGAGGACGGCGTGCACTTCACCGACTACGGCTACCGCCGCGTCGCCAAGGTCGCGTTCGACGCCGCGGCCGAGCGCTTCCCGGAATTCGCCGGCGACCTCGCGGGCATCGGCGAGGCCTGAGCCCGGGACCTCAGGCGCGCTCGTCGTCCTCCATGTCGTGGAGGACGTCCCAGACCTCGCCGTAGCGATGCGGGCGCGGCACGATCCTGGCAAGCGCTCCGCGCGTTGGCAGAGCACGCGCGATTGCCATCGCGCGCGTGACGCGTCACGCTCGGCACGGGCCGGCGGGACGTGGCCTCGGCCGCGCTGCGGACCACGGCACGCACCCGCCGCGCGGGAGGGGGGAAGGCATGTGCCGATGGATCGCCTATCTCGGGGCGCCGCTCAGGATCGACGAGTTGCTGTTCCGGCCACAGAACTCGCTGATCCGGCAGAGCCTGTCCGCGCGCCTGGGCGCGACGACGACGAACGGCGACGGCTTCGGCCTTGGCTGGTACGGCGAGCGCGGCTTCCCCGGAGTCTACCGCGACGTCATGCCGGCCTGGCACGACGCCAACCTGCGCAGCATCGCCGAGCAGATCCGCTCGCGCCTCTTCCTCGCCCATGTCCGCGCCTCGACCGGCACGTCGACGAGCCGCGAGAACTGCCATCCCTTCCGCTACGAGAACGCGCTGTTCATGCACAACGGCCAGATCGGCGGCTACGAACGCATCCGCCGCGAGATCGAGAACCTGATCCCGCGCGACATCTACCGCCACCGCCATGGCACCACGGACTCCGAGGCCTTCTTCCTGCTCGCGATCGGCAATGGCCTGCTGGAGGACGCGCCCGTGGCGCTCGCGCGCACCGTCGCGCAGGTGCGCGGCGTGATGGACGCCGAGGGCGTCGCCGAGCCCTTCCGCATGACCGCGGCCTTCGCCGACGGCTCCAGCCTCTGCGCGCTGCGCGTCTCCACCGATGCCCGGCCGCCGACGCTCTTCTACGCCGAGGGTGGCGAGGTCGAGGTCGGCGATGGCGAGGTGCGCATGCGCCCCGGGCGCGGCAGCATCCTCGTCATGTCGGAGCCGCTCGATGCACATGACGAGGCCTGGCGCGAGGTGCCGCCGGGCCATGTCCTCGAGACCCGCGGCGGCGTCGCGCGCGTGAGCGCGCTCGCGGCGGCGTGACCAGCGGCGGAACAGCGAAAGGAATGCCGATGACGAAGGGCAGCAACAGGCGGCACGGGTTCAGCACGCGCGCCATCCACCACGCCTACGACCCGGCGGACCACCTCGGCTCGGTATCGCCGCCGGTCTTCATGACCTCCACCTACGCCTTCGCCAATGTCGCGGAGAGCGAGCAGGTCATGGCGGAGGAGCGCGACGGCTACCTCTACGGCCGCGAGCGCAACCCGACCCAGGCGCTGCTGGAGGCGCGGCTCGCCGAGCTCGAGGGCGCGGAGGCCTGCGTGGTCACCGCGTCGGGCATGGCGGCGATCGGCTCGCTGTTCCTGTCGCTGCTGTCGCAGGGCGACGAACTCGTCATCCACCCGACCGTCTACTCGAACACGGTCTCGGTCACGGGCAACGCGCTGCCGCGCTTCGGCGTCCGCGTGGTGAAGGCCGACATGCGCGACCTCGGCGCGCTGGCCGCCGCCATCGGGCCGCGCACCAGGCTCGTCTACATGGAGACGCCGATCAACCCGACCGCCGAGGTGCTCGACATCGCGGCCGTCGCGCGCGTGGTCCATGCGCGCGGCGCGCGTCTCGTCGTCGACTCCACCTTCGCCTCCCCCGCGGTGCAGCGGCCGATCGAGCACGGCGCCGACATCGTCGTCCACTCGCTCACCAAGTACATCAACGGCCATGGCGACCTGCTCGGCGGCGCGGTGCTGGGCGACGCGGCGACGATCCGCGAGGTCCGCGGACAGGGCCTGCGCTACATCACCGGCGCGACGCTCTCGCCGCTGTCCTGCTTCCTGGTGATGCGCGGGCTGAAGACGCTGGGGCTGAGGATGCGCGCGCATTGCGAGGCGGCGCTGGCCGTGGCGCGCATGCTGCAGGCGCATCCGGCGGTCGCGACGGTGCGCTACCCCTTCCTGCCCGGGTCGCCGGGCCACGAGGCGGCGCTGCGCCAGATGCAGGGCGGCAGCGCGATGATGTCGGTGGAGCTGAAGGGCGGCTTCGCGGCCGCCGTGCGCTTCATGGACCGGCTCGAGCTCTTCCAGCGCGCGGTGAGCCTCGGCGACGTGGACTCGCTGGTGATGCATCCCGGCAGCCTGATCGCCGCGCGGCAGCGGGTCTATCCGGAGGCCAGGCTCGCCGATGGCGTGGGCATGGAGCTGATCCGCGTGTCGATCGGCCTCGAGGACGTCGAGGACCTGCTGGCCGACCTGCGCCAGGCCCTCGAGGGAGAGGGCTGAGCCGCTGGCTCAGACCTCGACGCGGCTGGCGGCGGGCAGGCAGTAGATGTCGACCGGCGCCTCGCGGCCGCGCAACTGCAGCGCCGGCAGCTCGACGCACTTCACGTCCGGGCAATGGCGGCCGACGGCGTCCATCACGCTGCGCGAGAACAGGGCTTCTCCAGCCCGGGCGCGCTGGCTCAGGCGCGAGGCCACGTTCACGGTGTCGCCGACCATCGTGTAGTGCCTGAAGCCGGCGCTGCCGACATGGCCCACGATGACGTCGCCGGCGTTGATGCCGATGCCGAGCCCGGTGCGGACGCCGCGGCGAAGGCGCCATTCCTCGGCCAGCGCGCCGAAGCGGGCCAGCATCTCGCGCGCCGCCTCCAGCGCCCGGCAGGGCGCGTCGTCGCGCGGGTCGGGCACGCCGAAGCCGGCCATCAGCTCGTCGCCCGCCACGTGGAACACCCGGCCGCCATGGGCCAGGGTGATGCGCGTGAGCAGCTCGAAATACTCGTTGAGCAGCGGGAAGACCTCGTCGGGCTCCATCTGCTCCGAGATGCGCATGAAGCCGCGCATGTCGGCGAACATCACCGCGCTCCATATGCGCCGGTGGTCGGGCCGGTCGGCCAGCGCCGCGTCCCCGGCAGCCGCGCCGCGCGACTGCAGGCGCGCCGCGGGGCCGTCGCCGCCGTGGAGGGGC
>CANMWW010000358.1 GCA_947500965.1 Alphaproteobacteria bacterium | reverse complement strand
TAGTGCTTCTCGAGGCGCAGGCTGGAGATGCAGCGATAGCCGGCGTCGGCGATACCGTGCGCCTCCCCGGCGCGCAGCAGCCGCGCATGCACGGCGCGCGCGTCCTCGCTGCGCATGTGCAGTTCCCAGCCGAGCTCGCCCACGTAGCTGACGCGCAGCGCGCGGACCCGCGCGTGGCCGATCCAGACCTCGCGCGCCTGCATGTAGGGGCAGGCCGCAGCCGAGACGTCGCTCGACGACGCGGCGGCGAGCACGTCGCGCGCCCGCGGGCCGCAGAGATTGACCACCGCCCAGCCCGAGGTGACGTCGGTCACGCGCACCGAGCCGTCGCGCGGCAGGTGGTCGTCGAGATGCGCGAGGTCGTGCGGGCCGAAGGCGCTGCCGGTGACGAGGTAGAAGCGGTCCTCGGCCAGGCGCGTGATCGTCAGGTCCGCCTCGATCCCGCCGCGCGCGTTCAGGAACTGCGTGTAGACGATCGTGCCCGGCGCCCTGTCCATGTCGTTCGCCGCCACGCGCTGCAGCGCCGCGAGCGCGCCGGGTCCCTCGATCTCCACCTTGGTGAAGGAGGACATGTCGACCAGCGCGACGCGCTCGCGCACGGCGCGATGCTCCTCGCCGACCGCGTCGAACCAGCCCGGCCTGCGGAAGCTGGGGCGCTCGAGGCGGTCCGACGTGCCGCGCGCGAAGTGGTTCGGGCGCTCCCAGCCGAACTTGCTGCCGTGCACGGCGCCGCGCGCGAGCAGGACGTCGTGCAGCGGGCTCGTGCGCGCGGGCCGCGCGCTCGCCGGCTCGTGCCCGGGCCAGGCGATCGCGTAGTAGCTCGCGTAGCTCTCGGTGGCGCGCGCGTGCAGGAACTCGGGCGCGGAGTGGATCGGCCCGAAGCGCAGCAGGTCGAAGGCGAAGAGGTTGAAGCCGGGATCGCCCTCGAGGATCCAGTTGGCCATCGCCTCGCCGGCGCCGCCCGCGGCCGCGATGCCGGAGGTGAAGCCGCAGGACACGAAGAAATTGTCGAGGCCCGGCGCCTTTCCCATGATCGGCTCGCCATCGGCGCTGATCGGGATCGGGCCGTTGATCATCGACTTGATGCCCGTCTCGCCGAAGCCGGGGATGCGCGCGAGCGCCGCCTCGCCGATCGGCGCGAAGCGATCGAAGTCGCCGGTCAGGAGCTCGGGGCCGAAGTCGCGCGGGATGCCGCCGGCGCCGAAGACCGGCGTGCTGTCCTCCCAGCCGCCGATGGCGAGGCCCCCGACCTCCGGCTTGGCGTAGAAGCGGCCATCGGGGTCGCGCAGCGTCGGCAGGTCGGCGGGCAGGCCCGCGATCTTCTCCGTCACGGCGTACTGGTGCTCGAGCGCGCAGACCGGGACCTGCACGCCCGCCATGGCGCCGAGCTCCGCGCCCCACATGCCCGTCGCGTTGACGACCGTGTCGCAGGCGATGGTGCCGTGGTCGGTGACGACATGGGTGACGCGCCGGCCCGCGCGCACGAGGCCTTCCACGCGCACGCCCTCGCGGATGGCGACGCCGCCGTCGCGCGCGCCGCGCGCCAGCGCCTGGGTCACCGAGGACGGATCGACGAAGCCGTCGGACGGTACCCAGACCGCGCCGTGCAGCCCCTTGGCGTCGAGCAGCGGGTAGAGCCGGCGCGCCTCCTCCGGCGAGGCGAGGTGCAACTCGAACCCGAAGCCCTTGCCCGTCGTCGCCGCGCGGCGGAGCTCGTCCCAGCGCTCGGCGCTCGCCGCCAGCCGCAGGCTGCCGACGCCATGCCAGCCCGTGGCCTGCCCCGTCTCGGCCTCGAGCGTGCGGTAGAGCGCCGCCGAGCGCTGCATCAGCCGCGTGAGGTTCTTCGAGCTGCGCAGCTGGCCGACGAGGCCGGCCGCGTGCCAGGTGGATCCGTGGGTGAGCTGCCGCCGCTCGAGCAGCAGCACGTCGCGCGCGCCGCGCCGCGCGAGGTGGTAGGCGATCGCGCATCCGATCGCGCCGCCGCCGACGATCACGATGCCGGCCTGGCCCGGGAAGGACGTCATGCCCAGCCTCCCGCCATCTCGCCCAGGTACCAGTCCACGAACTGCGCGACGTTGCGCTCGCGCTGCCGCTCGAAGGGGCCGGGACGGTAATGCGCGGACGCGATGCCGCGCTGGACGTTCTCGCAGATCTCCCAGTCCTGCTCGGAGGTCCGCTGCCAGAAGGGCATGAGGCGCGCGGGGTCGAAGTCCCGCCCCTCCTCCGCGCGCGCATCGACCAGCCAGGCCACGCGCACGAGCGTGTGGCCCGCGCCGTCGGGGAGCAGGCGCGTCGTGACCGCGTGGTCGCCCGAGCCATGCATCCAGAAGTTCGGGAACATGGTCGCGCGCAGCGTGCCGACGTCGTGCTCAGGGTAGGAGCCCATCACCGGCGCGACCGGGGCGCCGTCGAGGCTCTCCGTCAGGAAGCCGGGTACGAGCGGCGTGCGGTTCACGCGCCACCACGCGGCCGTCATGTCCGAGACGAGCGTCGGCGCCTCGAGCCCCATGGCCTGCCAGCGCCGGCCTTCGCCCGCCACGCGCGCCTCGATCTCCGCGGCGCGGCGCGGGTCGAGGACATGGATGTCGTAGTTCGCGCGGATGTACTCGGGGTGCGAGCCCGGGCAGTGCAGGCACTCGCGGTTGTTCTCGAACACGACCTTCCAGTTGGCCGCGACGCGGTAGTCGACGCTGCGCGCGATGCGCGCCCCGGCGAGGCCCTGGGGGGCGAGCCAGCGCGCGAAGGCCTCGTCCATCCCCTCGAGCGGTGGCGGCGCCTCGGCCAGCGAGACGAAGACGAGGCCACCGACCTCGATCGCGTGGTGCGCGCGCAGGCCATGCGCCGCCGGCTCGACGCCGTATTCGCGCACGTCGCTGCACAGCCTTCCGTCGAGGTCGTAGGTCCAGGCGTGGTAGGGGCAGACGAGGCGATGCGCGCGGCCCGCGGGCGACGTGCATACGCGCGAGCCGCGATGGCGGCAGACATTGGCGAAGGCGCGCACGCCGCGCGAACGGTCGCGCAGCACGACGACGGGTTCGCCCGCCACCTCCAGGGTGACGAAGCAACCGGGCTCCGGCAATTCGCAGCCATGCGCCGCGAAGAGCCAGCGCCGGTGCCAGAGGCGCGCGCGCTCCGCCTCCGCGACCGCGGGGTCGAGGTAGAAGTCGCGCGCGAGGGCCCAGCCCTGGCGATGCCCGGCGACGAGCGCGGCGAACGAGGTCATGCGGCCTCCCCGCGCCGCGCGGCCAGCGCGTGGCGCAGCACGACGGGCGACACGAGGATGGCGCCCGCGGCCAGCGGGCCCCAGCCGGGCGCGATCAGCAGCAGCCCCGCGGCGCCCGCGAGCAGGCGCTCCCAGGACTGCATGCGCACCAGCAGGTAGTCGGACAGCGCCGCGGCGAGGCAGGTCACGCCGAGCAGGCATCCCGCGAGCGTGCGCAGGAACTCGATCCAGTCGAAGCCCGGCACGACGAGCAGCAGCGACGGCGAGAACACGAAGACGAATGGCACGAGCGCCTTCGCGAGGCCGAGGCGGAAGGCCGTGTTGCCGGTCTTGAACGGATCCGCGTTGGCGAGGCTGGCGCCCGCGTAGGCGGCCATCGCGACCGGCGGCGTGATGTCTGCGAGCACGCCATAGTAGAAGACGAAGAAATGCGCGACGATCGGCGCGACGCCCAGCACGCCGAGCGTCGGCGCGGCGACGGTCACCATGATGATGTAGTTGGCCGTCGTCGGGATGCCGCAGCCCATGACGATGCACACGACGCCGGTCAGCACCAGCGTGAGGAACAGAGAAAG
>CANMWW010000357.1 GCA_947500965.1 Alphaproteobacteria bacterium | reverse complement strand
GACAGCGCCTCCTGCGGCTTCTTCTGCTGGGACTGCTTCTCGCCGCCCTGCGGCTTCTCGCCGCCGCCCTGCTGCTCCTCGTCGGAGCCGCGCACGCGCCGCGCCTCGTTGCGTCCCGGGACCTTCGCGACGCCGTGCGAGATGTAGTTCACCGCGTCGAGGCGCGACATGTCCTGCTCCTGCAGGAAGAACACGGCGTGGCTCTCGCGCTCCGAGAACATCGCGACGAGCACGTTGGCGCCGCTCACCTCCTCGCGCCCGGAGGACTGGACGTGGATCGCGGCGCGCTGCAGCACGCGCTGGAAGCCGGCGGTCGGCTTGGCCTCGCCGCCGCGGTTCGACACCAGCCCGCGCAGCTCGGCGTCCAGGTAGCCCTTGAGGTCCTCGCGCAGCTTGTCGACGTCGACGCCGCAGGCCTTGAGCACGGCGACCGCGTCCGGGTCCTCGGTGAGCGCCATGAGCAGGTGCTCGAGCGTCGCGTATTCGTGGCGACGCTCGTTGGCATGGGCGAGTGCCCGATGCAGGCTCTGTTCGAGGTTGCGCGAGAGCATGGGCGTGAGGGCTCCGTTCCCGAGGCGAGCGTCCGCCGCGACGGCGGCGACCCGCTCGTGTCGACGAGACCTTAGCAAAGATGGATCGGCGCGGTCGGCAGAAAAGACGCGACGCCCGCGCGAAGGCAGGAACGCCGACCGACGGACCGCGCAGCCGGCCGGGCCAAGCCCGTCCCGGGCGGCAGCGACGCGCGGGGCGTCACTCCTTCTCGAGCGTGCAGCGCAGCGGGTGCTGGTTGCG
This sequence comes from Alphaproteobacteria bacterium, assembly GCA_947500965.1. Lineage (GTDB taxonomy): Bacteria > Pseudomonadota > Alphaproteobacteria > CACIAM-22H2 > CACIAM-22H2 > CAIOSQ01. Next base: position 3,019 of record CANMWW010000357.1, on the reverse strand, counting down.
GCGCGCGAACTCGGTGACCTGGTTCACCTTGGTCTCCGCGACCTCGTAGGTGAAGACGCCGCACAGGCCGACGCCGCGGCGGTGCACGTGGAGCATGATCTGCGTCGCCTCCTCGCGGCTCTTCGCGAAGAAGCGCTCGAGCACGTGGACCACGAACTCCATCGGCGTGTAGTCGTCGTTCAGCATGAGGACCTTGTACATCGACGGCTTTCGCGTGCGCGTGCGCGTCTGGATAGCCACGCCCGAGTTGCCGTCGTCGCCGTTGCGGTCTTCGTCGCTCATGGATCCTGTCGGGGGAGTCGCCGGGGCGATGATATTGGACGCGCCGCGGGAGAGGAAAGCCCCGCTTCGCCGCACCGCATCGCGGCCGGGGCCGCGATGGGCAGGGCCCCGAAAACAGAAGGCCCGGACCGCGCGTGGCGGTCCGGGCCTTCCTCCGGAGGGGGGATCCGGGACTTCAGGCCGCGAGCGGCTTGAAGATCTTCTCGACGCTGACGTTCACGCGGGCCGTGATCGGCTCCATCGCGTCGTTGGCGACCTTGACGACCGTCTCCGACATCTTGGTGCTCTCGGCGACGAACTTGTCGAAGTTGCCCTTGGCGAAGTCGGCCTGCAGGTCGACCGCCTCGCGCAGCGTCTTCACGCCCACCATCGCCTTCGCGGTGGTCGCGGCCGTCTCGAGCGTCTCCTGGGCGAGGCCCATCCAGGCCTTGCCGATCACCTCGGCGCCCTTCGCCCAGATCTGCGAGGCCGCGACGACGGCGTCCCAGTTGTCCTTCTGGAGCTTGCTCATCTCCTCGAACGACTTGTAGGCGGTCTGCGAGGCCTTCTCGATCTGCTCGCGGGCGGCGAAGCCGGCGGTCTCGAAGCTGTTGGTGTTCATGGCGGGTCCTTTCGGTTCGGGGTTCGGGGAAACGCGTGGGGAGGAAACTGGCTGGTCGGTGCCCGGGGCGATCTCGGCGGCCGGGCCTGGCGCGATCGCGGCGGCGCGGCGGGGTGCCGGCGTCCGCTTGCTCTTCCTCGCCTTGGTGGCCATCGCCTCGCTCCGATGTATTGTGCGCTGCAACATCGCCTATGTATGCAGCGCACAATCCCCAGTCAAGGGATTTTTGTGCATCGCACAAAACTCAATTTCCGAAGCCTGGCCTCCAGATCCGCCCGTCCCGGACGAGGAACTCGAAGGACTCGTCCCTGGATCCCCTGCCGCCGCCCGCCGGCTCGCCGGCCTCGAGCGCGCGACGCGCCGGGTCGATGGCCCGGGGCCGGTTCGGCTCGACCCCAGTCTGGTCCAGCGCGAAGAGCAGTTCGTCGAAGCCGAGCCTCTGGAACCCGGGGTCGCCACGCCGCCACGCGTTGAGGTGCCAGGTGCCGTCGACGCAGGCGCTCGCGAGCCAGTAGAAGTCCCAGGACACGAGCCGCATGCCCTCCTCGGGACGGCGCGCGAACCCGGCCTCGTCGATCGCGCGCAGCAGCGCGGCGAGTTGCGGCTCCGGGAGGCGGCTCTCCGCGACGCGCGTGGTCGGCTGGCCACCCAGCTGCATGAGATAGGCCTGGAGGACGCGCGGCGCGCCCTGGACGACGGTCGAGACGAGCCTTGCCCCCTCGCCGGCCGGCAGCCGCTCGATGTCGTAGACGCGCACCTGCTCGTCCCAGGACGCGTTGTAGACGAATCGCCACCGCGACGGACGCCCCATGGCGCAGCCCGCGCGAAGGTCATCGCCGCCAGCGGTCGCGTGCCATTGCGCCTTGCGACGGATCGGGTCGGACAGCCCGCCGGGCGTCGGCGCGCAGGCCGCGAGCACGAGCGATGCGGTCACCGCGGACAGCCAGCGCAGGGTCGAGTTTTCCACCGGCGGGATCTCCTTCGACGGGATGCAAGGAATCGGAACGAAGCTCCTGACGCGTCGACATTTATCTGGACAGCGGAGATTCGCCGACCTTAGTTTTTCCACAAGCTTCCCGGGGACTCTCGCCGCGTGTCCCGGGAACCTTGGCTCGGGGAAACATGACGCTCGGCACCTACCGGATATTCCTTTCCCTGACGGCGCTGCTGCTGCTCGCGGGCCTGCTCTGTCCCGCCACCGCCGCCAGCGCCGCGAAGCAGGCCCCCAAGCCCCGCTACGCCGCCATCGTGGTCGACGCCGCGACCGGCGAGGTCCTGCACGCCGAGCATCCGGACGACCTGCGCTACCCCGCCTCGCTGACCAAGATGATGACCCTGTTCATGATCTTCGAGGCGATCGACCGCAAGCGGATCGGCTTCGACACCGCCTGGAAGGTCTCCGCCTTCGCGGCCGGCCAGAGCCCGACCAAGCTCGGGCTCCAGGCCGGGCGGACGGTCTCCGTGCGCGACGTCGTGCTCGGGTTGATCACCAAGTCGGCCAACGACGCGGCCGTCGTCGCCGCGGAGAACCTCGCCGGCAGCGAACCTGAATTCGCGCAGCAGATGACGCAGCGCGCCCGCCGCCTCGGCATGGCGCGCACGACGTTCCGCAACGCCTCCGGCCTGCCCCATCCCGAGCAGCGATCGACCGCGGCCGACCTTGCCCGCCTCTCCCGTGCCCTGGTGCGCAGCTTCCCGCACCACTACCACCTGTTCTCGACGTCGAGCTTCACGCACGCAGGCGTCACCCATCACAACCACAACCGCTTCATGCAGTGGTACGACGGGGCCGACGGGCTGAAGACGGGCTACATCCACGCCTCCGGCTTCAACCTCGCCGCCTCGGCGACGCGCAGTGGCCGGCGCCTGATCGGCGTCGTCATGGGCGGGCCGTCCTCGGGCTGGCGCGACGAGCGCATGGGCGAGGTGATGGACGCCTCCTTCGCGAAGCGTCCCCGCCGCGACCCTGCGGAATTGCGCGATGCCGCCGTGCGTGGCGCGACCGTGGGCACGCAGCTCGCCTCGCATCCCCCCGCCGCGTCGCCCCAGCCACCCTCGCCGCCCGAGCCGCGCGCGGCCGCGCGGCCGCCGGAGCGCGAGGCCGCGGCCGCCGTGCGGCCAGGCTGGTCGGTCCAG
>CANMWW010000356.1 GCA_947500965.1 Alphaproteobacteria bacterium | reverse complement strand
GGAGGCCCCCGAGGGCGCCGCGCCAAGGAGCACCGGGTGACCATGCGCACGCGCTCCTGCTACTGATCGGGAACCATGACCGTCCTGCGATCCGCCATCGACGTGCGTAGCGACGCCTTCCGCGCCAACGCCGAGTCCATGCGCGCAGCCGTAGCCGACCTGCAGGCGAAGGTCGCCGCGGCCGCCGAGGGCGGCGGCGCCGCCGCGCGCGAGAAGCACGTCGCCCGCGGCAAGCTGCTGCCGCGCGAGCGCATCCGGCTGCTGCTGGATCCAGGCTCGCCCTTCCTCGAGCTTTCGCAGCTGGCTGGCCACGACATGTACGGCGAGGGCGTCTCCGGCGCCGGGATCATCACCGGCGTCGGCCGCGTCTCCGGCCGCGAATGCGTCGTCGTGTGCAACGACGCCACCGTCAAGGGCGGCACCTACTTCCCGATGACGGTGAAGAAGCACCTGCGCGCGCAGGAGATCGCGCGCGAGAACGCGCTGCCCTGCATCTACCTCGTCGATTCCGGCGGCGCGAACCTGCCGAACCAGGACGAGGTCTTCCCCGACCGCGACCATTTCGGCCGCATCTTCTACAACCAGGCCACGATGTCGGCCGCCGGCATCCCGCAGATCGCGGTGGTGATGGGAAGCTGCACGGCGGGCGGCGCCTATGTCCCGGCGATGTCGGACGAGGCCATCATCGTGAAGGGGCAGGGGACGATCTTCCTCGGCGGCCCGCCGCTGGTGAAGGCCGCGACCGGCGAGGTCGTCTCCGCCGAGGATCTCGGCGGCGCCGAGGTCCATGCCCGCGTCTCCGGCGTCGCCGACCACATGGCGCGCGACGACGCCCATGCGCTGGCGCTCGCGCGGCGCTGCGTCGCCAACCTGAACCGCCCGGCGCGTCGCGCGCCGGCGGAGGCGCCGCGCGATCCGCTCCTAGACCCGGCCGAGCTCCACGGCGTCGTGCCGCCGGACCTGCGGCACCCCTACGACGCGCGCGAGATCGTCGCGCGGATCGTCGACGGGTCCGAGCTCGACGAGTTCAAGCCGCTCTACGGCACGACGATCGTCACCGGCTTCGCGCGCATCTGGGGGCACGCTGTCGGGATCGTCGCGAACAACGGCATCCTGTTCTCGGAATCCGCGCTGAAGGCGGCGCATTTCATCGAGCTCTGCGCCCAGCGCGGCATCCCGCTCGTCTTCCTGCAGAACATCTCCGGCTTCATGGTCGGGCGGAAATACGAGAGCGGCGGCATCGCCAAGGACGGCGCCAAGCTCGTCATGGCGGTGTCCTGCGCTCGCGTGCCGAAGTTCACGGTGATGGTCGGCGGCAGCTTCGGCGCCGGCAACTACGGCATGTGCGGCCGGGCCTTCGGGCCGCGCTTCCTGTGGATGTGGCCCAACGCGCGCATCTCGGTCATGGGCGGCGAGCAGGCGGCCTCGGTGCTGGCGACGATCCGCCGCGACGCGATGGCGGCGCAGGGCAAGGCCTGGAGCGCGGAGGCCGAGGACGACTTCAAGCGCCCGATCCGCGCGCAGTACGAGGAACAGGGCCATCCCTACTACGCGACGGCGCGGCTCTGGGACGACGGGATCATAGACCCCGCGCAGACGCGCATGGTGCTCGGGCTCGGCCTCTCGGCCGCGGCCAACGCGCCGGTCGAGCCGACGCGCTTCGGCGTCTTCAGGATGTGAGGCGGCGATGGCAGGCGGATTGCGGATCGAGGCGGGAGAGGGTGGCGTCGCGCGGCTCGTGCTCGACCGGCCGGAGATCCACAACGCGTTCGACGATGCGCTGATCGCCTCGCTCACCGAGGCGCTGCTGCGCGTGGAGGCCGATCCCGGCGTGCGCGTCGTCGTCCTCGCGGGCGAGGGGAGGAGCTTCTCCGCCGGCGCGGACCTCAACTGGATGAAGCGCATGGCGCTCTATTCGGAGGAGGAGAACCGGCGCGACGCCGATGCGCTGGCCCGGCTGATGCGCACGCTCGACCAGCTGGCCAAGCCGACCGTCGCGGCCGTGCATGGCGCCGCGATCGCCGGCGGATGCGGCCTCGTGGCGTGCTGCGACGTCGCCATCGCCTCGGAGCGCGCGAGCTTCTCGGTCTCGGAGGTGCGGCTCGGCCTGATCCCTGCCGTGATCGGCCCCTATGTGGTCGACGCGATCGGCCAGCGCGCCGCGCGCCGCTACGTGCTGACGGCGGAGACCTTCGACGCGCGCGAGGCCCTGCGGATCGGCCTCGTCCACGCCGTCGTGCCGGCCGACGCGCTTGCCGCCGAGGTCGACGCGCTCTGCGCGCGCATCGCCGCCAACGGCCCCGCGGCGGTCGCCGCCGCGAAGCGGTTGCTGCGCGACGTCGCGCGCGCGCCGCTCGACGACGCGCTGGTCGCGGAGACCGCGCGCCGCATCGCGGCGATCCGCGTCTCGCCGGAGGGCCGCGAGGGCATCGCGAGCTTCCTCGAGAAGCGCAAGCCCGGATGGACGGCCGGATGACGCGGCGCAGGCATGGCGCGGACGCGGGGGCGATCGGCTTCACGCTCGTCCTGTCGGCGCTCGTCGCGTTCGCCGCGGCCGAGCAGTTCGACGCGCTGTTCACCGCGATGATGCTGGCCGTGGTCGCGGGCGCGGTGGCCTTCTTCCTCAAGGCCTTTCCCGGCAGTCGCTTCTTCGCCATCGCCTTCGCCAACGGCCTGGCGGTCTATGCCTGCCTCTTCGCGGTGTTCGCCGACGTGAACTTCGCGCAGGCCCGCCCGCTCGCCACGCGCATCGGCTTCGTGCTGCCGGTCGCGGCGTTCCTGGCGGGGTCCTGGCTGCGCCGCGACCGCATCCGCCGCATCGTGCTGGAGGAGCGCATCGCCGACCCGGCCGAGGTCGCGCGCAGCTTCGCCTGGCTGCTGCCCGTCTTCGGCATCGGCGTCCTGACCTTCGCGCTCCCGGCGCTCGGGCTCGGCCCGCAGGGCGCGGACCTGGCCTTCGTCGCCGCCATGGCGGCGATCGCGGGCATCGTCTTCGCCGTCAGCGCGGATGTCTCCACCTTCCTGATCGAGACGGGGCTGCTCTTCGAGGAGTTCTTCGGCCGCATCGCGAGGCTGGTCGTGCCGACCTTCGCCTTCCTGACCTTCTACTCGGTCGCGGTGATCGCCTTCGCGACGCTCTACAGGATCGTCGACAGGCTCTCGGCGGAGCCGAACTTCTCCATCGCGGGCGCGTCGCGCGCGATCACCTTCCCCGAGAGCCTCTATTTCTCGATCGTCACGATGGCGACGGTCGGCTATGGCGACATCGTGCCGGCGAGCGACGCGGCGCGCGCGCTCGCGGCGCTGCAGGTCGTGCTCGGCGTGCTGCTGCTCCTCGTCGGGTTCTCGGAGATCTTCAGCTACACGCGCGAGCGCCAGCGCCCGCGCGGGGAGGACTGAGCCGTGTTCGGCAAGCTGCTGGTCGCCAATCGCGGCGAGATCGCCTGCCGCGTCATGCGGACCGCGCGGCGGCTCGGGATCCGGACCGCCGCGGTGTTCAGCGACGCCGACGTGGGCGCGCTGCATGTCCGCGTGGCCGACGAGGCGCTGCGCATCGGGCCCGCCCCGGCACGCGACAGCTACCTGTCGATCGACGCCGTCGTCGCCGCGGCGCGCGCCTGCGGCGCGGACGCGGTCCATCCCGGCTACGGCTTCCTGTCCGAGAACGCGGCCTTCGCCGAGGCCTGCGCCGCCGCCGGCATCGCCTTCGTGGGGCCGCCGGCCGCGGCCATCCGCGCGATGGGCGACAAGGCCGCGTCGAAGGCGCTGATGGAGAAGGCCGGCGTGCCGGTCGTCCCCGGCTACCACGGCGC
>CANMWW010000355.1 GCA_947500965.1 Alphaproteobacteria bacterium | reverse complement strand
TTCCGATCTGCTTCGTCGACTTCCTGCCCGCCTCGAACCGCGAGCGCGCCCCCGTGCGGCCGACGCTCGACAGCCCGGATCGCGTCGAGCCCGCGCTCGACACGCTTGTCCCGGCGAACCCGAACAAGCCCTACGACATGAAGGAGCTGATCGGGAAGGTCGTGGACGACCGCGACTTCTTCGAGATCGCGCCCGACCACGCGCGCAACATCGTCGTCGGCCTGGGCCGGATCGAGGGCGCGACGGTCGGCATCGTCGCCAACCAGCCGATGGTGCTGGCGGGCTGCCTCGACATCGACTCTTCGAAGAAGGCCGCGCGCTTCGTGCGCTTCTGCGACGCCTTCAACATCCCGCTGGTGACCTTCGTCGACGTGCCCGGCTTCCTGCCCGGCACGGCGCAGGAATACGGCGGCATCATCAAGCACGGCGCCAAGCTGCTCTTCGCCTATGCCGAGGCGACCGTGCCGAAGGTGACGGTCATCACGCGCAAGGCCTATGGCGGCGCCTACGACGTCATGGCCTCGAAGCACCTGCGCGGCGACGTGAACTACGCCTGGCCGAGCGCCGAGATCGCGGTCATGGGCCCCAAGGGCGCGGTGGAGATCATCTTCCGCGCCGACATCGGCGACCCGCGCAAGATCGAGGAGCGCACCGAGGAATACCGGCAGCGCTTCGCCAACCCCTTCGTCGCCGCCAGCCGCGGCTACATCGACGACGTGATCATGCCCTCGGCGACGCGCCCGCGCATCGCCCGCTCCCTCGCCATGCTGCGCGGGAAGAAGCTCGAGAACCCGTGGAAGAAGCACGCCAACATCCCGCTGTGAGCGAGGCCGAGCGGCGCGCGGCGCTGCGGCGCGACCTGCGGCTGCACCTGCTCGTCGCGCTCGTCTCGACGATGGCGCTCATCGTCGTCAACTTCCTCACGACGCCGTCCTATCCTTGGTGGATGTGGGTGGCGGTCGCGTGGGGCGCGCCGCTCGCGATCCATGTCGCGATCGCGATGGAGATCTTCCGGGGCAGGGACTGAGCGATGGCAGCGAAGAAGAAGGCCGCAGGCGCCAGGACGGCGAAGAAGGCGGGCAGGGCGCGCGGCGCCGCGAAGGCGGCGCCTGCCGCCGGGGCGGCCCCGATCCCCTTCACGAAGATCCTCGTCGCCAATCGCGGCGAGATCGCCTGCCGCGTCATGCGCACCTGCAGGCGGCTCGGCATCGCCACGGTCGCCGTGTATTCCGACGCAGACGCGGACGCGCTGCACGTGCGCGAGGCCGACGAGGCGGTGCGCATCGGCCCGCCGCCCTCCGCCCAGAGCTACCTCCAGGTCGAGGCGATCCTCGACGCCTGCCGCCGCACCGGCGCGCAGGCCGTCCACCCGGGCTACGGGTTCCTGTCCGAGAACGCGGCCTTCGCCGCGGCGCTCGACCAGGCGGGCATCGTCTTCATCGGCCCGACCATGTCGGCGGTCGCCGCGATGGGCGACAAGATCGAGTCGAAGAAGCTCGCCCAGAAGGCCGGGGTCATCATGGTGCCCGGCCACCTCGCCGCGATCGCGGACGCCGAGGAGGCGGTCGCCATCGCGCGGCGCGTCGGCTATCCGGTGATGATCAAGGCGTCCGCGGGCGGCGGCGGCAAGGGCATGCGCATCGCGCACGACGACGCCGAGGCGCGCGAGGGCTTCCGCTCCGCGACGTCCGAGGCCCGGTCGTCCTTCGGCGACGAGCGCGTCTTCATCGAGAAGTTCATCGAGCAGCCGCGCCATATCGAGATCCAGGTCCTGGGCGACGCCCATGGCAACGTGATCCATCTCGGCGAGCGCGAATGTTCGATCCAGCGCCGCCACCAGAAGGTGATCGAGGAGGCGCCGTCGCCCTTCCTCGACGCGCGCACCCGCGCGGCGATGGGCGCGCAGGCCGTGGCGCTCGCCAAGGCGGTCGACTACCGCTCGGCGGGCACGGTCGAGTTCATCGTCGACGCCAGGCGCAACTTCTACTTCCTCGAGATGAACACGCGCCTGCAGGTCGAGCACCCCGTGACGGAGATGGTCACGGGCATCGACCTCGTGGAATGGATGATCCGCGTCGCGGCGGGCGAGAAGCTGCCGTTCCGCCAGCAGGACGTCGCCCTGGATGGCTGGGCGATCGAGGCGCGCGTCTACGCCGAGGATCCGTTCCGCAACTTCCTGCCCTCGATCGGCCGGCTGACGCGCTACCAGCCGCCCGCCGGCGAGGGCATCCGGGTCGATAGCGGCGTCTACGACGGCGGCGAGATCCCGATGTACTACGACCCGATGATCGCCAAGCTCGTCGCCGCGGCGCCGACGCGCGACGAGGCCTGCGACAGGCTCGCGGGCGCGCTCGACGCCTATGTCGTGCGCGGGCTCAACCACAACATCCCCTTCCTGCAGGCGCTGGTCCGCCACGAGCGCTTCCGGGCCGGGCGCCTGACGACCGGCTTCATCGCCGAGGAGTTCCGCGGCGGCTTCAAGGGCGCGGAGCTGCCGCCCGCGCTCGAGAGGCGCCTGGCTGCCGTCGCGGCCACGATCCAGCACCGCATCCACCTGCGCGAGGCGTCGCTGCCCGGGCAGCTTGCGGGCCACGAGCGGCGCGCGCCCGACCGCTACGTCGTCTCCTTCGACGCCGGCAGCGGCGCGTCGCACGAGGTGCGCGTCGCGCCCGGCCGCGCGATGTTCGCCGACGGCGCAGAGCTTGCCGTCGAGAGCGGCTGGCGCATGGGCGACATCCTCTTCTCCGGCACGGTCGGCGGGCAGGCAATGCACGTGCAGGCCGAGCCCGCGGGCCTGGGCCTTCGCCTCTTCCATGCCGGCGCCAGCCTCAAGGCGAGCGTGCTGGTCCCGCGCGTCGCCGAGCTTGCCCGGCTGATGCCGACGAAGCGCCCGCCCGACACGTCGCGCTTCCTGCTTTCCCCGATGCCCGGCCTGCTGAAGGCGGTCGCCGTGAAGGCCGGGCAGGAGGTGAAGGCGGGCGAGGAGCTCTGCGTCGTCGAGGCGATGAAGATGGAGAACATCCTGCGCGCCGAGCGCGACGGGACGATCTCGAAGCTCCATGCCGCGGTCGGCGACAGCCTCGCCGTCGACCAGAAGATCCTGGAATTCGCCTGAGCCGCGCTTCCGCCGCGTCGCGCACGCTCGCCCCGCCCGACGCGCGGGACTGGGAGGCGCGGGCGCGCTGGTTCTGGGCGGCGCACGACGCCAATGCGGGGCCTGCCCCGCTCGACCTCGACGCCCGTCGCGAGGCGCTGCTCGGCGACCTCGAGATCTCCTTCTGCGCCGGCGCGTGGGGCGCCGTGGTCCTGCTCGCCTGGTCGCTGGTCGAGCTGGTCGACCGCGCCCGCGAGGCGCGCGCCGAGCCGCCGTCTCCGGACCTCGACTGGCTGCGCGAGCGGCGGAACGCGCTCGCACATGGGGCGGCAGGCGCGTCGGCCGCGGAGCCTGGCCGCGAGGAGGCCGAGGGGGCCGTGCGCGTCGCCTTCCGCCAGCTCTTCGCGGAGGCCTGGCGATGAGCGCGCACGAAGCCGGACAGGCGATCCTCGCCCGCATCGAGGGGCGGGTGCAGGGCGTCGGCTATCGCGACTGGACGGTGTCGCAGGCACGCGCATTCGGCCTGTCGGGCTGGGTCCGGAACCTCGCCGATGGCCGGGTGGAGGCGCTCTTCCACGGCCCGGACGAAGCGGTGGCGCGGATGCTCGAGGCCTGCCGGCGTGGTCCGCCGGCGGCGCGCGTCGCGGCCATCGAGACCGTCCTGGCGGAGGCGCCGTCGGCCCCCGGCTTCGCGCGCCTGCGCGATGGCTGAGGGACGTCGCA
>CANMWW010000354.1 GCA_947500965.1 Alphaproteobacteria bacterium | reverse complement strand
GGGAGGCGGCGGGGCTCTAGCGCCGGCCCGACTGGCAACCGGGGACGGAGCCCGGCGTACCTCGTTCCCGGAACTACCCGGTGGAGATCAAGCCTGGGGAGATTCTCTGCGGAGAGGTTCTCTCGACTCGAGGACGCACGCTGCCGGCGCGGGCTGCGCCGCGTCACGACGCTCGACGTCCCCGCCACCGCCTGGCGCGCGGCGCCGCTCCGCTCACGGCGCGACGGGCTGGTGCCCGCCATTCTCCGCCAGCGCCTCCTCGCGCCAGAGGCCGAGCGAACGCATCACCGGCAGGTCGTTGAAGCAGAAGAGGCAGGCATCCTCGGTGTCCGAGGCGTTGGCGTGCTCGTGGAAGGCCCAGGACGGCACCACGAAGATGTCGCGCTGCTTCCAGTCGAAGCGCCTGCCGCCGATCACAGACCAGCCGCTGCCCCGCGCCACCTGGTAGACGAAGCTGCCGGTGTGGCGGTGCGCGCGCGTGCGCTCGCCCGGCCGCAGCATCTGCATGCTCGCGCCGATCGTCTGCATCGGCGGGCCGCCGGTGAGCGGGTTCACGTAGTTCATCAGGATGCCGTCGAAGGGCGAGCCGGGGCCGAGCCTCGCCTGGCGCAGCAGCGCCTCGTAGGTCGGCGCCCACTCGTACTTGAGCAGCGGCGAGTAGGGACGGTCCCAGGAATGCGTCGCGGGATGGAGCGCCGGGGCGCCCCAGAGCGCCGTGGAATCGTCCACCGGATGCGCCACCTCCTGGCGCATGCGCGGATGGACGACGAAGAAGTTAGCCTCCAGCGCGTTGACGAGCGGGATGTCTAGGCCGTCCTGCCAGATGCAGGTCGTGCCGTCGGCCTCGACGCCGTGCTCGTGCCAGGTGCCGTTCGGCGTCAGCACGAAGTCGTTCTCGCCCAGCGTCATCTTGTGGCCGTCGACGACGGTGAAGGCGCCGCGGCCCTCCATGATGAAGCGCAGCGCGGAAGCCGAATGCGCGTGCGAGGTGGCGACCTCGCCGGGGTTCATCACCTGGATGCCGCTATAGAGCCAGCCCACCGCCGCGACCACGTCGCGCCGGCCGGGATTGGCGAGGTAGATCACGCGGCGCCCCGCCTTCTCGGGCTCGACCAGCGCGAGCGAGCGCAGCACGGGGCCGCGCAGGTCGGCGTAGCGCCAGAGCATCGGCACGGATGCCGAGCGCGGCTCCCATGGCTCGATGCGGTTGGCGACGGTCCAGAGCGCGCCCGCCTCGCTGCGCGCGAGGTCGTCGTAGTAGGCGACCAGCTCGGGCGTGTCGGCGACGTTGGCGCGGCCGGCCACGTCCTCGCGGTGGTTCTCGTGCCTGCGGTCGGGCATCGGTCTTCCTCCTGCTCGCGCCGAAGACGCTAGCACGCGCCCACCGCTTGGCGCTCGCCTCGCCGCGCCGCCTCCCCTATCGTGGCGATCGAGGGAATACGGGGAAGGGAAGCGGGGCATGACGCGCGAGGCCGCGATCGCGAGGGCCGTGGGCAGCTACGACGACGGCAGCTTCGTCGCCGACCTGGCGCGCCGCGTGGCGATCCGCACCGAGAGCCAGGTCCCGGCCTCGCATCCCTTCCTGCGCACGTACCTCGCCGACGAGGTCGGCCCCTGCATGGAGCGCATCGGATACGCGACGCGCATCCTCGACAACCCGGTCGCGGGCGGCGGGCCGTTCCTCGTCGCGCGCCGCATCGAGGACCCAGCGCTGCCCACGGTGCTGACCTACGGCCATGGCGACGTGATCCGCGGCCAGGAGGCGAGCTGGCGCGCGGGCCTCGACCCGTGGGTCCTCCGCCGCGAGGGCGACCGGCTCTACGGCCGCGGCACGGCCGACAACAAGGCGCAGCACTCGATCAACATGGCGGCGCTGGAAAGCGTCGTCGCGACGCGCGGGCGCCTCGGCTTCAACTCGATCTTCATGTTCGACACCTCGGAGGAGATCGGCTCGCCGGGGCTGCACGAGTTCGCGCGCCTCCATCGCGACCTGCTGGCCGCGGACATGCTCGTGGGCTCGGACGGGCCGCGCCTGTCGCCGGGCCGCGCGACGATCTACCTCGGCACGCGCGGCGCGCTGAACTTCGACCTCGAGGTCGCGCTGCGCGAGGGCGGCCACCATTCCGGCAACTGGGGCGGCCTGCTCGCCAATCCCGCCGTCGTCCTGTCGCACGCGATCGCGGAGATCATCGGGCGCGACGGCAAGGTGCTGGCGCGCGACCTCGTGCCCGAGCGCATGCCCAATTCCGTGCGCGCGGCCCTCGCGGGGCTCGACGTGGATCCGGGTCCCGACGGGCCGGAGATCGACGCGTGGTGGGGCGAGCCCGGCCTGACCGCCGCGGAGAAGGTCTTCGGCTGGAACAGCTTCGAGGTGCTGGCGATGGTCGCCGGCAACCCCGACCGCCCGGTCAACGCGGTGCCGCCGCGCGCGAAGGCGCATTGCCAGGTGCGCTTCACGGTCGACCGCGATCCCGCGGGCTTCCTGCCCGCGCTGCGCCGCTTCCTCGCCGCGCGCGGCCTCGGCATGGTGCGCGTGTCCGAGCCGAGCCACGCGCCGATGAACGCCTCGCGCCTCGACCCCGACCATCCCTACGTGCGCTGGGCCTCGGCATCGGTCGAGCGCACGCTCGGCGCCGCGCCCGCGATCCTGCCGAGCCTCGGCGGCTCGCTGCCCAACGACGTCTTCGCCGACGTCCTCGGCATGCCGACGCTCTGGTTCCCGCACTCCTACGCCAGCTGCTCGCAGCACGCGCCGGACGAGCATGTCCTCGACCACATCCTGCGCGAGGGCCTGGCGATGATGACCGGCATCTTCTGGGACATGGGCGAGGCCCCGCCGACGCGCGACGGCACGCCCGCAAGCAAAGGAGCGAGACGATGAAGGACATGTTCGACCTCACGGGGAAGGTCGCGATCGTGACCGGCGGCAATGGCGGCATCGGGCTCGGCATGGCGAAGGGCCTCGCCGCGCATGGCGCCGCGGTCGTCGTCGCGGGGCGCAACGCGGCGAAGACCAAGGCGGCGGTGAAGGAGCTCGTCGCGTCGGGCGCGAAGGCGAGCGGCTTCGCCGTCGACGTGCGCAAGGAGGACCAGGTGCGCGCCATGGTCGCCGACGCGGTCGCGCGCCATGGCCGCCTCGACATCCTGGTGAACAACGCGGGCATGAGCATCCGCGCGCTGCCGCAGGACTACCGGCTGGAGGACTGGCGCGAGGTACTCGAGTCCAACCTCACCAGCGCCTTCGTGGCCAGCCATGCCGCCTACCCGCACCTGAAGGCCGCGGGCGGCGGCAAGGTCGTCAACATCGGCTCGATGATGTCGATCTTCGGCGCGCCCTTCGCGACCGCCTACGCGGCGAGCAAGGGCGGCATCGTGCAGTTCACCAAGGTCTGCGCCAATGCCTGGGCGAAGGACAACATCCAGGTCAACGCGATCCTGCCTGGCTGGATCGACACCGAGCTGACGCGCGGCGCGCGGCGCGACGTCGAGGGCCTGCACCAGCGCGTCGAGGCGCGCACGCCCGCCGGGCGCTGGGGCGTGCCGGAGGACATGGCGGGCATCGCGGTCTTCCTGTGCAGCGCGGCGTCGGGCTTCGTCACCGGGACCGCGATCCCGGTCGACGGCGGCTACTCGATCAACGGCTGAGGCCGCCCGCGCCTCGCGGCGCGCGGCCTCACGTCCCGCAGAAGGTCCGGCAGACGCGCTCCTCCGGCCTCGCTGGCAGGGCGAGCGCGGCAAGGCGCGGCTGGTCGTCGCAGGGCCGCGCCAGCGCCTCGTTCAGCGCGTCGAAGGGCGCGAGGTCGCCCGCCTCGATCGCCG
>CANMWW010000353.1 GCA_947500965.1 Alphaproteobacteria bacterium | reverse complement strand
TCCGGCGCAGGCGCTCCTCCGCGCTCAGCCCCTGGCCGAGCGCGCTGCCGCAGGCCGCCGTCCCCTCCCACCAGCCCTGCTCGACGCCGACATGGAAGAAGGCGATGGCCGCGCCCGCCAGCGCCGCGAGCGCGGCGACCAGGAGGAGCGCGGCGGCGGCGCGCGGCGCATGGCGCGCCGCGGCGAGCGCGGCGCCGGCCGGCGCCAGCGCCGCCATCCAGGCGTAGCGCTGCCACCAGCACAGCGCGCAGGGGGCGAGGCCGCCGAGATGCTCGAAGCCGTATGCCGCCGCGAGCATCGCCGCGGCGAGCAGGGCGAGTGTGGCGGCGGGTCGCGCGTCGGCCATCATCGCGGCAGCAGGAAGCGCAGCGCCACGAAGCCGCCGACCAGCGCGATCGCGAGGATGGTCGTGACCAGCGTCAGGCGGCTCTCCACGAAGATGCGCACGGGCTCCCCGTAGCGCCGGATCAGCGCCGCCACGAGGAAGAAGCGCGCGCCGCGGGTGGCGATCGACGCCAGCACGAAGACCGGCAGGTCGAAGGCCGCGGCGCCGCTGGCGATGGTCACGACCTTGAACGGGATCGGGGTGAGGCCCTTGACCAGGATGATCCAGAGCCCCCACTCGCCATAGGCGGCGCGGAAGGACTCGAAGCCGCGCTGCAGGCCGTAGAGCTCGATGACCCAGCGGCCGACGGTCTCGAACAGGAAGAAGCCGATCGCGTAGCCGGCGAGGCCACCGAGCACCGAGGCGACCGTGCAGATCGTGGCCAGGTTCCAGGCGCGCGCGCGCGCCGCGAGCACCATGGGCACGAGCAGGACGTCGGGCGGGATGGGGAAGAAGGAGCTCTCGGTGAAGGAGACGACGGCGAGCGCGCGCGGCGCGTTCGCGCCGGCGGCCTTCCGCATCGTCCAGTCGTAGAGCGCGCGCAGCATCCGTGGCGAGCATCTACCAGCCCGCGCTGCCCGGCGGCAATGCGCGTGGCGCCGCGGCGCGCTTCCGTGCCCGCCGGGCGGCGCCTATGATGCGCGCGCCGCGCGGCAGTGCCCCACTGGCGAAACGGTAGACGCGGCAGACTCAAAATCTGCTGTCCGAGAGGACGTGCTGGTTCAAGTCCGGCGTGGGGCACCAGGCGGCCGCGCGCTTGCGCGCGACCCGGCGCGCGCCCCATGGTGTCGCCCCGCGCGGCGGCGTCCGCCGCGCGCGAGCGTCAAGGGGAGGGCGTGCATGCCCGTCATCGGCGGCATCGACCATGTCGTGATCATCGTGCGCGACCTCGACGAGGCGCGCCGACGCATGGAGCGCCTCGGCTTCGCGCCGACGCCGCGCGGCGGCCACCCGGTGCTCGGCACCGGCAACCACACGGTCATGTTCGGCGCGCCCACCTATTTCGAGACGATGGGCATCGAGCGGCCGGGCCCGCACACGACGCGCTACGCGGAGTTCCTTGCGCGGCGCGAGGGCATCGGCGCGCTGGCGCTCAAGACCGACGACGCGCGGCGCGTCCACGCGGAATTCGGCGGCGCGCCGCTGCATGCCTCCGCGGCGGTGGACTTCGCGCGGCCCGTCGACCTGCCGTCGGGGCGCGTCGAGGCGCGCTTCACGCTGTCGCAATTCGACCAGGCGGCAACGCCGGGCGCCTCGGTCTTCGCCTGCCAGCACCACACGCCCGGCGTAGTCTGGCGGCCGGACATGCTCGCGCATCCCAACGGCGCGGCCGACCTCGCCTTCGCGACGATCGTCGTCGACGACCCGCGCGCGGCCGCCGCGCTCTATGCCCGGATCTGGCCCGGGCCCGCGCGCCACGAGGATGGGCTCGCCGAGCTCGACACGGGCACGTGCCCGCTGCGCCTCGTCTCGCCTGCGCGCTTCGCGGCGGAGAACCCGGGCGATCCGCTGCTGGCGCTGCCTTCGCCCTTCTGCGCCGAGATCGGCGTGCGCGTGCGCGACCGCGGTGCAGTCGCCGCGCTGCTCGCCGCGGCGGGCGTGTCGCATCGCCGCGCCGCGGACGGCGTCGTCGCGGTCCCGTCGGGCGAGGGCTGCGGGGCGATCTTCAAGTTTTCCTGAGCCGTCCCCCCCAGGCTTTGCCCGGTTGCCAAGGCCCGACGCCGCGATGCTATGGTCTCCTTCCGTTCAACGGAAATCCCCACAAGGAGTGTCGCAATGAAGCGCTTGCTCTCCGCCCTCGCCGCCTCGGCGGCGATCGCGCTCGGCGCAGCCGAGGCGATGGCGCAGAACTACCGCTGGAAGATGGTCGTCATCTCCAACGAGAACTCCGTCTACACGACGGTCTTCGCGAAGCCCTACGCGGACAAGGTCGCGGAGCTCACCAACGGCCGCGTGCAGATCGAGGTCGTGCCCTCCGGCGTGATCGCGCCGCCCTTCCAGGAATATGCCGCGGTGAGCGACGGGCTGGCCGACCTCGCCAACGTGCCCTCGATCTACATCTACAACCGCGACCCGACGAACGGCATCCTCGCGCTGCCCGGCGGCATGCCGCCGGTCGCGCTGCTGCAGTGGCTGTACGAGGGCGGCGGGCAGGACCTGTGGAAGCAGTACCGCCGCGACTCCCTCAAGATGCACTCGATCATCGCCGGCGTCGGGCCGACCGAGATCGTGCATGCGCACAAGCCGATCCGGACGGTCGACGACCTGAAGGGCGTCAAGTTCCGCACCGCCGGCATGTGGGCGAGCATCCTCAAGGACAAGTTCGGCGCCGCCCCCACGGTCGCGCCGGTCGGCGAGATCTACACCCAGCTCGAGCGCAAGGTGCTCGACGCCGCGGAGTTCTCGACGCCGTCGGAGAACCTGATCCTCGGCCTGCAGCGCGCCGCCAAGTACATCATGGTGCCCGGCAGCCACGTGACCAGCTTCCCCTTCGAGACCGTGATGAAGCAGGAGCGCTTCGACGCGCTGCCCGCCGACATCAAGAAGGCGATGGAGACCGCCGGCCGCCTCGTGAGCTTCGAGTCGCTCCTGAAGTGGCAGGCGCTCGACATGAAGGCGATGGAGACGCTGCGTTCCGGCGGCAACGAGATCGTCGAGTACTCGCCCGAGCTGCAGAAGGCGATCCGCGACCGCACGCGCGAGTGGGTCTACGAGGAGGTCAAGCGCCAGGAGGAGAAGAAGAACCCCTGGCTCAAGCGCCTCGCGGACTCCTACTACGGCTACCTCGACTACTGGGACAAGACCTCGGTGTTCATCGCCAAGTGACCTGAAAGGACGGCTGGCCGGCGGGCGCGATGCCCGCCGGCCGCTCCGGTTTTCCGAATGATCGACCGCGTCGCCTCCGCCATCGACCGCCTTTCGGGCCTGCTTTGCTGGATCGCCATCGCCGCCCTGCTCGGGCTGATCGCGGTGACGCTCTACGAGGTCTTCGTCCGCTATGCGCTCAACGCGCCGACGCTCTGGAGCTCGGACATCGGCTACATGCTCAACGGCGCGCTCTTCCTGCTCGCGACCGCCTACACGATGCGCGTCGGCGGGCACATCCGCGTCGACTTCTTCTCCGCGCGCTTCCGGCCGCGCACGCAGGACGCGATCAACGCCGCGTTCTTCGCCGTGGTGCTGCTGCCGGCGCTGGCCTGGATCTCCTGGGTCTCCGCACGGCGCGCCTGGCGCGCCTTCGAGAGCGGCGAGCTCGACCCGATGAGCTCCTGGGCGCCGCTGATCTGGCCCTTCTACCTCGTGCTCACGATCGGCTTCGTGTCCTTCGCGCTCCAGGTCCTGGCCGAGACCATCCGTCACGCGCGCGGCACCTCCACGCAGATCCGACGGGATTGACGACGCCATGAGCACCCTCGTCGCCTATGCGCCGGCCCTGATGTT
>CANMWW010000352.1 GCA_947500965.1 Alphaproteobacteria bacterium | reverse complement strand
CTTGGGCAGCAGCACGGCATGGCACCCGGAGCGCGCGGCGGCCTTGAGGTCGGCGGCGCCGAGCCTGGAGGACGGGTCGTTGATGCGGATCACGAGCTCGGACGCGTAGCCGCCCTGCGCCAGCGCCGCCAGCACCTGGGCGCGAGCCTCCTCCTTGCGGTCGGGGGCGACGCCATCCTCGAGGTCGAAGACCAGGACGTCGGCGTCGAGGCCGCGCGCCTTCTCGAGCGCGCGCGCGTTGGAGCCGGGGACGTAGAGCGCGCTGCGGCGCGGCCGGATTTCGGGATGCCTGCTCATGATCGCCTAGCGATAGCGCAGAAACGCCGCGCTGTCAGCGGCGCGACCGCAGGGCGGGCTCGCCGCGGTATCGCGCCGGGCGGCCAGGCGCTAGGGTCGGCGCGCAACGGACAAGCCCCGCGAAGAGCCCAGATGAACGTCCTGTCGATCCAGTCCGGCGTGGTCTACGGCCATGTCGGCAATTCCGCGGCCCAGTTCTGCCTGCAGCGCATGGGCCACGAGGCCTGGCGCATCGACACCGTGCGCTTCTCGAACCATCCCGGCCATGGCGGCTTCGCGGGCGAGGTGACGGCCGCGGCGGAGATCGGGGGCCTCGTCGCCGCGCTCGACGCGCGTGGCTGGCTCGCCGGCTGCGACGCGCTGCTCAGCGGCTACCTCGGCGCCGCCGACCAGGGCGCGGCTGTCCTCGGCGCCGCGGCGCGCCTGCGCGCGGCGAACCCGGGCGCGCTCTGGCTGCTCGACCCGGTGATCGGCGACGACGGGCGCGTCTTCGTGAAGCCGGGCATTCCCGAGTTCATGCGCGACGCGGCCGTGCCGGCCGCCGACATCGTGACGCCCAACGCCTTCGAGCTGTCATGGCTGGCCGGCCTGCCGGTCCACGACGTCGCCTCGGCCGCCGCCGCGGCGCGCCGGCTGCGCGGCGCGCGCAGGACGACCGTGCTCGCCACCGGCATACGCGCCGGCGACGACGCCATCGCGACGCTCGCGCTCCACGACGGCGGCATCCACGTCGTGGAGACGCCGCGCGTCGACATGCCCGCCAACGGCACCGGCGACAGCTTCGCCGCGCTCTTCCTCGGCCGCCTCCTCGCCACCCGCGACGTCGCCGACGCGCTCGGCCACGCGGCCTCGGCCGTCTGCGCGCTGCTGCGCGCCACCGCCGCGCGCGGCGAGCGCGAGCTCGCGCTCGTCCCCGCCCAGGACGCGCTCGTCGCGCCGGGGCCGCGCTACGAGGCGCGGCCGCTCGCCGCATGACCGGCGACGACGCCCTGGTCCTCGCCAAGGGCGTCGCCATCGGGCTGATGGTCGCGGCGCCTGTCGGCCCGGTGAACGTGCTCTGCGCGCGGCGCGCACTCGAGCATGGCTGGCGCGCGGGGATCGCCTCCGGCCTCGGCGCCGCGGCGGCGGACACGCTCTTCGCCGCGGCGGCCGCGCTGGCGCTCGCGCAGGCCACAGGCCTCGTCGCGGCGCATCGCACCGTCCTCGTGCTGGCGGGCGGGCTCTTCCTGCTGGCCTATGGCTGGCGCACGCTGCGCGCGACGCCGCCCGGGCCGGGCGCGGGGCGCGACGCCGCAGGCCTCGTGGCGGACTTCGCCTCCGCCTTCGCGCTGACGCTGGCGAACCCGATCACGGTGTTCTCCTTCGCCGGCAGCTACGTCGCGCTCGCGGTCCCCGTCGACGGGCGCGTCGATGCGCGCGACGCGCTCCTGGTCGCCGGCGTCTTCCTGGGCTCGACCTGCTGGTGGACGCTGCTCGTCGCGGCGGCGAGCCGGCTGCGCCAGCGCTTCACGCGCTCCGGCCTCGCCATCGCCAACCGCGTCGCGGGCATCGTCATCATCGCCTTCGGCGCGGCGACGCTCGCCGGCCTCGCGCTGGAGGCCGCGCGCGGCGGCGGCTGAGGGCGGCGCGCTCAGCCGCGGCCGAGATGCTCCTGCGCGAGCAGCTCGGCGATCTGCACGACGTTGAGCGCCGCGCCCTTGCGCAGGTTGTCGCCCACGCACCAGAAGGCGAGGCCCGTCGCGGAGGTCGGGTCGCGGCGCACGCGGCTGACATAGACCTTGTCCTCGCCGACGACCTCGACCGGCGTCACGTAGCCCTCGTCGACGCGATGGTCGACGAGGCCGACCGCCTCGCCGCCGAGCCAGCCGCGCCAGGCACGGCGCGCGGCCTGCTCGTCGATCTCGCGCTCGAACTCGGCCACGACGCTGGCGGCATGCCCGACGAAGACCGGCGCGCGCACGCAGGTCGCGACCATGCGGATGTCGGGCCCGAGCAGCTTGCGCGTCTCGGCCTGCAGGCGCCATTCCTCGCGCGTGAAGCCGTCCTGCATGAAGGCGTCGACATGCGGGATGAGGTTGAAGGCGATCTGCTTGGGGAATTCCTCGCGCTCGATCGGCTGGTTGACGTAGACGGCGCGGGTCTGCGCGAAGAGCTCGTCCATCGCCGGCTTGCCCGCGCCCGAGACCGACTCCATCGCCGTGACGACCGCGCGGCGCAGCCCGGCGAGGTCGTGGAGCGGCTTGAGCGCCAGCGCGCAGATCGTCGCCATCGCGGACGGGCTTGCGACGATGCGCCGCTTCGCGAAGCGCGCCAGGGCCGCGGCGTTGATCTCCGGCACCACCAGGGGCACGTCCGCCTCCATGCGGAAGGCGTCGCTGTGGTCGACGACGACGGAGCCTGCCTTCGTCGCGCGCGGCATGTGCTCGGTGGCGACGGCAGCGGCGGTCGCCGAAAGGACGAGGTCGATGCCCGTGAAGTCGAACCCTGCGAGGTCCTGCACCCGGATGTCGTGCTCGCCGAAGCTGATCATGGTCCCGGCCGAGCGCTCGGAGGCAAGCGCCACCAGGTCGTCGACCGGGAAGCGGCGCTCGTCGAGCACCTGGACGATCTCCCGCCCGACATTTCCGGTGGCGCCGGCCACCGCGATCCGAAATCCCATCGCCATCCTCGCAACGCAGCGGAACGCGAACCGACCTCGCCGGTTCACGAACCGATCACACACACGCAACGCCGCCGCCATCGCGGGGCGCGATAGCCTCGCGCCGCTCCGCCCGGGCCGCGTCCCTGGCGTCAGTTAGAGGCTCGGCAGCGGCAAGGGAAACGAAAAGATGAACGCGATGCGACAGGACGCCGCGCGATCGGCGCGCGGCGGCGAGGAACTGCTCTTCCTCCGCAGGTGGCTGGCGAACCCGGGGAAGGTCGGCGCCGTGCTGCCGTCCTCGGCCGCGCTCGGACGGCTCGTTGCGCGCAACGTAGCGCGCCGCCCGGACCAGTGGGTCGTCGAGCTCGGCGCCGGCACCGGGACGGTCACCCGCGTCCTGCTCGAGTCCGGCATCCCGGCAGACCGCCTGGTCGTGGTCGAGATCGACCCCGACCTCTGCGCCTTCCTGCGGCGCGAGCTGCCGCGCGCGCGCGTCGTCCAGGGCGACGCGACCGAGCTGCGCGCGCTGCTGCCCGGGGGCGCGGCCGGCAATGTCGGCACCGTGGTGTCGGGGATCCCGATGCTGACGCTGCCGCCGGAGCTGCAGCGGCGCATGGTCGGGTCCTGGCTCGACGTCATGCCGCCCGACGGGCGGCTGCTGCAGTACACCTACTCGCTGGCGTCGCCGCTGCCCGCCGCGCGGCTTGGCCTCGCGGGGCGGCGCTGCGGCATCGTGATGCGCAACCTGCCGCCCGCCTGGGTGTGGAGCTACCGGCGCGCGGGCTGAGCCGCGCGGCGCGCCGGGGCGTCCTCAGGCGCCGAGCCGGTCGAGCGCCGAGAGGACCGCGTCGCCCATGCCGGTCGTCGACACCTTCGTGCACCCGTCCTGCATGATG